>NZ_JBFAMX010000047.1:0-35814 GCF_040659615.1 Nonomuraea sp. NPDC049784 | reverse complement strand
CAGCGCGGGCAGCAGCACTGTGAGGTAGTCGCCGGTGGCCCCGGCCCGCAGGAACAGCAGGATGCCCGCGCCTTGGACCAGCATTCCGGCGGCGGCCACCCGGCCCAGGCCCCACCGGCTGATCAGCCTGCCGGCCAGGTTGGCGGTGATGACGATGGCCAGGCCCATCGGGACGATCCCGAGCCCGGTGGCCAGCGCGGTGTAGCCGAGCACCTGCTGCAGGTACAGGACGGCGACGAACTGCCAGCCGATCGTCGCGCACGCCCAGGCCAGCGCCGCGAGATTGGCGGCGCCCACCGTGCCGGACCTGAACACCTCCAACGGTACGAGCGGCGCGGACCGCCGGCGTTCGATGACGACGAAGGCGCCCATCAGCAGCACGGCCACGACACCGGCCGGCCAGCTCCGCTCCGTCAGCGCGAACACGAGCAGCAGCACGCCGCCGGTGACGGCGACCGCGCCGGCGGCGTCGAAGCCTTCGCGCGCCCCCGGCGGCTGAGGGCCACGCGGCAGCACCAGCGGCGCTGCGGCCAGGACGAGCAGGGCGATCGGGACCGGCAGGAAGAACACCAGCCGCCAGCTGATCTCGGTCAGCAGGCCGGAGGCGATCAGCCCGGCGGTGTAGCCGGTCGCCCCGGCCAGTGAGTAGACCCCCAGCGCCCGGTTGCGCTGCGGCCCCTCGGCGAAGGTGGTGGTGATGAGCGACAGCGCCGCCGGAGCGGTGAGCGCGGCCGCCACCCCCTTGATCACCCGGGTGGCCACCAGCGGCCATCCCGCGGACAGGAGCCCGCCGGCCAGGCTCGCCGCCACGAACACCGCCAGCGCCAGCAGGAACACCCGGCGCCGGCCGAACAGGTCGGCGATGCGGCCGCCGAGCAGCAGGAAGCCGCCGTAGGCAACCGCGTAACCGGACATCAGCCACTGCAGAGTGCTCTCCGGCAGCGACAGATCACGTCCGATGGCGGGCAGGGCCACGCCCATCAACGACAGGTCCATCGAGTCCAGGAACACCGCGGCGCACAACACCACCAGGGCCACCTGTTGGCGGCCATCGGTTCGGGTCACGATCGCTCTCCATCTGCATGCAAACAATTGGCGGACAGACGGTTCGGACCGTATGCCTGCAAATCATCTGCTGTCAAACAGTATGTTCGGAGATGGATCTGCGGTAGGCTGGCGGCTGGACGCAAGAGGGAGAGTGATGGCGACAACGACCAGAACGACGGACCGTGGGGCGGCCTACTTTCCCCGGCTCGCCGCCGAGCGGCTGGACATCGCGCTGTGCCGGGCCTCGGCCGCCGTCGCCCGCGCCGCCGACGTGCACGCCGCCGGGGAAGGGCTCGGAGTTGGGCAACACCTCGTGCTCCAAATGCTCGACGCCGTCGGCCCCTGCTCTCAGCAGACGCTCAGCGAGGAACTCCGGATCGACCGCAGCGTGATGGTCGGCGTCTGTGACGACCTGGAGCAGGCGGGCCACGTCCGCAGGGAGCGCAACCCCCACGACCGCCGCTCCTACGCCGTCACCATCACCGACTCAGGCCGACAACGCCTCGCTGCGGCCCAGGCCTCGATCCCGGCCTTCCTCGAGGACACCTTCCAGGCCCTCACCCCTGGCGAGCGCGGCCAGTTGAGCGCGATCCTCGCCAAACTCCTGCAGGCCGGCGCCGGCGGCCCTCGCTGACCCCATGCCAGTGGCCCATTCGCAGGGTGTGGGGCCCGCGGTCCAATCCATTGCTACCGCCGACTCCCAACCAGCAAGCGTTCTCGTCCGCGCTGGACGATCCCGTGGCACTCCCAGGAGCGACTGCCGAGATTGCGCAATCTGGGTTGCCCCAGGAGCCCGGATCCGCTTCCGAGATTGCGAAGCGCCGTCTCGGCTCCCGCCCGCCTACGACACCGTCCTGAGCGAGTACGCCGCCGCGCTGGGGCGCGTATCTCGGCTAAACCCGGGTTAGCACCTGGGCGTGCGCCTCAGCGCAGCCGACCAGGACGTGGGCCAGGCTGGCCACAAGGAGCTCGCGCGAGTCGGCCTGGCTCTCGTCGATCTGCATCATCATGCCGAACCGGGCCAGCAGCTCAACCAGCTCGGCGGGTTCGGCCACGCGGCCGGCCAGCGGAGGCGTCGGGGACGTCGGTGTCATGGGAGATGGGTCGCTTTCGTCCGGGCGTTGGTGCCGGCCACCGTGCCAGATCCATCGGCCCGCCGCCGAGTGAACCTGTACGGCGCTGTCGCGCCCACCGGCTCCTGCCCACGTGCGCGCGGTCGGGCTCCCGAAACTCCCGCAACGTGCATGTGCATCCGTGCACGATGCCTCCTTACGCGTGCAGGCGCGCAAGCGGTGTACGAGCATGCACAAAGTGGCCCTGCCGGCGGCTCGCACGCGCACGCGTAGACCTGTCCGTGGAGTCCGGGAAGGCCGGAACTCCCATAGCTACGGATGGGCCGCCACCCGACGATCTCCAACGGGCCGCGCCACGGCCTCGCAGTCGGGGTGGCGGTCGCGGCCGACGCGGTCCCAGGCGTCGCTGCGAGAAGGGGCGACGTACGTGCGTCCTCAGCGGCGCCACTGCCGTTGTAGGCACGTTCGCACCGGGCCTTGTCGATGCTTGGCGCCTCGCGCGACCCGCGCTGGCCTGGAGTCCACTCCAGGGTGGAAGGCTGGGGGCATGACCAAGATATGTGTAACGGGCGCAGCCGGTAAGGCCGGTCGGGCCGTCGTCGCCGACCTTCTGGATCACGGCCACGAGGTCGTGGCCACCGACATGGTGCCGCACCGGACGACCGTTCCGGTGCTCCAGGCCGATCTCACCGACTACGGCCAGACCGTCGAGGTCCTGCAGGGCGTGGAGGCCGTGGTCCACCTGGCCAACATCCCCGCTCCGGGGCTGCGCACCCCCGCTGTGACGTACACCGACAACACCGCGATGAACGCCAACGTCTTCCTCGCCGCCGCCCAGCAGGGGCTGCGGCGGGTGGTGTGGGCGTCGAGCGAGACGACGCTGGGGCTGCCGTTCGACGTGCCGCCGAGGTACGCCCCCGTGGACGAGGCGCACTATCCGGTGCCCACCTCGACGTACGCCCTGTCGAAGGTGGTCGGCGAGACGACCGCGGCGCACGTCTCGGAGTGGTCGGGGATCCCGTTCGTGGCGCTGCGTTTTTCGAACATCTTCGAGCCGCACGAGTACGAGCGCGTGCCGTCGTTCTGGGAGGACCCGGAGTCGCGCAGGTGGAACCTGTGGGGCTACATCGACGTCCGCGACGTGGCGCTGGCCTGCCGGCTCGCCCTGGACGCGCCGGTCACCGGCGCGGAGAGTTTCATCATCGCGGCGGCGGACACGATCATGAACCGGCCCTCGGCCGAGCTGATGAAGGCGGTCTTCCCCGGCGTCGAGCTGCGTGACGTGGACGAGTACGGCACCCTGCTGTCGATCGAGAAGGCCCGCTCCGTCCTCGGGTTCGAGCCCGCCCACTCCTGGCGCGGCGAGCTCGGCGACGCCGCCGGGGCATAGCCTCACCCGAGCTTCTCCCCGGGCACGTCGGCGAATTGCAGGGGCCCGGCGCCGCACCCGGCAACAGCGAGCCATCGGCCAGGGAAGCCGCTGGGGCAAATGGCCGAGCCCGTCGCCAAGACTCCTGCTCCGGCGGCACCCCCTGCGACGTGCAACTTCCCCCATTACCAACGGCCCCAGGCGTCGCGCAGCACCGACCAACCCGGCCGCCCGTGTCACGAAGGCTGAGACTCTATAACAAACTGAGTGGGAGCCGGATGGGCTGATCGGCTCGTGGACTCTACCCCTCAAGAGCCGAGCGATCGTCCTCGGGTATGTCCAGGGCATTCAGGAACGCGGCGGCGGCCGGTGAGGGGCGCAGGCGGCTCCAGATCAGGTGCTCCACCCGGGTGGGTGGATCGCGGAGCTCGACGACGTGCACGCCGGGGAGTTCGGGCACGAAGGCGGCGGGCATCATGCCGATACCCAGGCCCAGCCGGACCAGCCGCGCCACGAGGTCCGCGTTCGTTACCTCGAAGGCGACCTCACGGCTGACACCGGCAGCCGCGAACGCCTCGTCTGACTGAGCGCGCGCAGCGGAACCGGCGGGAAAGTCGACGAACACCTCGTTCGACAGCCGGTGCAGATCCACGTCGGCCGCGTCGGCCAGCGGGTGGCCGGGCGCCACCACCGCGACCAGCTCACCCCGCGCCAGGGCGCGTCCCTGGACGCCCTTCGGCTGCACGCTCGGTGGCAGCCCGAGGAAGGCGATGTCCAGGGTGCCCTGCCGTACCTGTGCGGCCAACTCGTCGCTCGCCCCCACGCGCAGCGTAATCCGCACCTGCGGATGGCGCACGTGAAAGCTCTTCAGCGTGCTCGGCAGGTCGACCGCCGTGACGGTGGGAATGGTGCCGATGGCGAGCTGGCCGCGAAGTTCCCCGGAGGCCGCCGCCACCTCGGCGCGAGCCCGTTCGGCGGCGTCGAGAGCCTGCCGGGCGGCGGGCAGGAAGGCTTCGCCGGCGGGGGTCAGGCTGACCCGGCGGCTGGTGCGGTCGAAGAGCCGGGCGCCCAGCTCTCGTTCCAGTCGGGCGATCTGGTGGCTCAGCGCGGACTGGACGACCCGGCAACGCTCGGCGGCACGGGTGAAGTTCGCCGTCTCCGCCACCGCGACCACATAGCGCATCTGCTGTAGCTCCACGAATCCATCGTGAATCACGATCACTAACATGACAACTATGCGTTGGACTCATTGATCCTCGATGTCCGAGGCTAGAGGGCATGACGAACGCATTCGTGTCAGGCACTCCGCGCCCTACGGCGCACCACAAAGCCACCGAGCCGCGGAGATTGCCGGTGCGCGTGAAAGCCTTTGATCACCTGGTGCTCAACGTGCGGGACGTTGAGCGGGCACTGAAGTTCTACTCGGGAACACTTGGGCTTGAGGAGGAGCGGGTTGCCGAGTGGCGGGCGGGTAAGGCGCCCTTCCCGTCGGTACGGGTCAACGAGTCCACCATCATCGACCTGGTCGACCGCCCGCGTGGCGAGTCCAACGTGGACCACATCTGCCTTGCCGTGGATCCTGTGGACTGGCAGCAGGTGATCGATTCCGGTGTCTTCACCGTGCTGGAGGGGCCGGTTGGCCGGTTCGGCGCTCGTGGCGAAGCGCAGTCGGTGTACGTGAAGGACCCGGACGGCAACACCGTCGAGCTTCGCTGGTATCCCCAGGACGCCGAGCGGTGAGTCGTGCCGGGGTCGGTCGGCCGCGTGATCCCTGCACGACCGGCTGTCCCGCGGGGTCCTCGCGCCGCTGATCGCCCGGCTGCGCCGTCGAGCGGGGCGACCTGCGGCCGGATGCCGACGCGGGTCGGCATGGATCAGCCAACAGCCCGCCCACCGCCGCCACCAGCATTGCGACCGCTCCACCCGGCCCCCCAATTCACCCGATCAACGGCGGGGCCAAATCAGCATGCCGATATCGAGGAACGGTTGAACGTGAACGCATATACGTTGCCTGGCATCGGCGACTTCGGTCCCGAGGGCGGCGCTGCATGAAGAGCGGCCGGCGACTCCTTACCGCGGGTGTGACGGCACTGGCGCCGGCGATCTGGGGAAGTACCTACCTGGTTACGACCGAGTGGTTACCGCCGGACCGCCCGCTGCTGGCCGCTACCGTGCGGGCGCTTCCCGCGGGCCTGATTCTGCTGGCCTTCGCCCGTACGCTGCCGACCGGGATCTGGCTGTGGCGCGCCCTGGTGCTCGGAACGCTCAACATCGGCGCGTTCAACTTCCTGTTGTTCGTGGCGGCCTATCACCTACCGGGCGGCATAGCAGCAATGATCACGTCGGTGCAGCCGACGTTTGTACTGGTCCTGGCGGCGCTGCTCATCGGGGACAGAATTCGGTACACGCACGTGACGGCCTGCGTCCTCGGCGCAGGCGGTGTCGTGCTGCTTGTGTTCAAGGGGACAGCGGCACTGGATTTCGTCGGTGTGGCGGCGGCACTGGCTGGAGCAGCCACCATGGCCACCGGCATCACACTGACCAAACTGTGGGGACGCCCAGACGGAGTGGGCCTGCTTCCCTTCACCGGCTGGCAGCTCATCGCGGGCGGACTCGTGTTGTTGCCCTTCACACTGTCCATCGAAGGCCTGCCGACCACCATCAGTGGAACGAACATCATCGGGTTCGGCTATCTCATCTCCCTGGGCGCTGTCATCAGTTATGCGATCTGGTTCCGCGGGATAGAGAGGTTGCCGGCACTGGCGGTCTCCTTCCTTGCCCTGGGCAGTCCGATCGTCGCAACGCTCCTCGGATATCTGTTTCTGCGTCAGACTCTGTCGATTCTGCAGCTGGCCGGAATCCTGGTGATTGTCAGTGCCACGCTGCTCGCCCAACCCCGACAATCAGAGAGAAGAAATTTGCCATGCACGATGAACACCGGTATTCGGCCTTGAGATCATGGCTGGGTGTTTCTGTCATCACCGCGAGTCTGTTCGTCTTCGTCACTACTGAGCTGATGCCCGTCGGGCTGCTTACTCCGGTGAGCTCAAGCCTGGGTATATCAGTGGGTGTCGCCGGGCTGATGGTCACTTTGTACGGCGTCTCAGCCGGGCTGGGCGTACCGTTCATCGTGGCATGGACCAGGCGCGTCGACCGGCGCGTGCTGCTGTCCGCGCTACTGGGAATATTGGCCCTGGGAAACCTCGTCACCGCGATCTCGCCGAGCTTTCCGCTGGTCTTGACAACGCGGCTCATCATGGGATTCGCCAACGGGGTGTTCTGGGCCATAGGCGTGAGCATGGCGATGCGCCTTGTGCCGGGACGGCACGCGAGCAAGGCGGCCGCGGTCGCGTTGTCCGGCATCTCGATCGCCACGGTAGTGGGCATGCCACTGGGAACATTCCTTGAAAGCCTCACCAGCTGGCGGACCACGTTTCTCATCTGGAGCGGCCTCAGCGCGCTCGTGTTCCTCGCGGTCGCTGCCATGATTCCATCGCTGCCGTCGGATAACGCGGTTTCGGTCCGGGAGGTCTTCCGGCTCCCGCTTAAGAACAGGCGGCTGCGTTCGGTGATGTTCGCCGTCATATTGTACGTGCTCGGCCATTTCGGGGCGTACACCTTCATACGGCCCTTCGCGGAGAGTAATTCCTCCGACGCGCCCGCCCACATCACTGGGTTGCTGATAATTTACGGTATCGGAGGCGCGGCCGGAAACTTCATCGCCGGATATACGGTGAACAAGAATCCGAGGGCCAGCTTCATCGTCGCCTGCACGGGACTCGTGGCGTCCTTGCTGTTGCTGCTCACGATCGGCCACGGGCAGGCCGGTCTGATTATCTCTGTGGTCCTCTGGGGAATTTCCTTCGGCGCCATGAACCTGTGCCAGACCAACATGACGCTCGCTGCCGCGCCCGACACCTTTGAAGCCGCGATGTCACTCAACACCTTGGGATATAACACATCTATTGCGCTCGGAGCGCTTTTCGGTGGACTGTTCGCCGATCATCTGGGTGTCAGGAGTGCCTTCTGGTTCGGTGTGGCGCTGACAGCGGCTTCACTGGTCCTCACGCTCAGCACCGGCCGGAAGACCTCACGCACCGTCTCCGATGACGAGTTGGTCACCAGTAAATAAGCCTGCCCTCCGAAGGCCCCAGCCACGTGTTGTCATGGGCGGAGCTGGGCCGCGTGGTCGCGGGCGAAGCCGGCGAACGACCGGGCGGGGCGGCCCATCACCTTCTCGAAGTCGGGGGTCGTGTAGTCGCCCCATCCCGTCGCGTACGCCGTGAGGTATTCCTTGGTGACCGCGGCGATCCACGCCGGCAACCCCGCATCCAGCATCGACCGGTGAGCGTCGTCCGGGGTGACCGGCTGGTAGGTGATCGGCGTTCCGTACACCGCGCCGAGTTCGGTGGCGGCGTCCTGTAGTGAGATGCTGGCCGGGCCCGTGAGAGTGTAGGTGCTGCCCTTGTGCTGTGCGGGATCGCGCAGGACGGCGGCGGCGAAGTCGCCGATGTCGCGTACGTCGATCATGCCGAGTCGGCCCTCGCCCGTCGCGCCGTACAAGGTGTCGCTGTTGACCGAGCCGAAAAGGTTCTGCATGAAGAAGGCCGGGCGGATGACGGTCCAGTCGAGGCCCGAGGCCGCGAGCTCGGCGTCCGACAGGGCGTGCAGGCGGCCGTTGCGGGTCGGCGCGTCATGGGCGGCGCCGATGGCCGACATGCGCACGACGTGGCTCACCCCCGCCTTTCGCGCTGCCCAGACGGCGTTCATGCTGGCGTGCGGCGCGTGCGGGCCCATGGCGGTCAGCAACCACAGCGTGTCCACGCCCTCGAAAGCCCGGTCGAGCGTGGCGGGGTCGTCCAGGTCGCCGACCGCGACCTCCACCCCCGACGGCGCCTTGGCCGCGTCGCGCACCAGGACCCGCACGTCCGCGGCGCCGGCCAGGGAACGAAGAACAGCGCTGGAAACGGTGCCGTTGGCACCAGTGATCAAGATGCTCATGCAGCCGACGATATAGTAAGATTTAGTGACAATCAAACTTTGTGACTAAAGGGAGGGTGTGACGGTGCGCAGGAGCCGGCGCAAGCAGGACGAGCCCGATCTCGGCATCCTGTCGAGCAGGACCCTTTTCGGCCTGCAACGGGAGCTGTTCGAGACGCTGGCCCAGCAGGGGCATCCCGGGCTGAGGCCGCGGCACGGGGCGGTGATGGCGTACCTGGACGAGGAGGGCAGCAGGGCCACGGACCTGGCCGCGCAGTCGGGCCAGCACAAGCAGGTGATCGGCACGCTGGTGGACGAGCTGGTAGAGCTCGGCTACGTGGAACGGCAGCCGGACCCGGCCGACAGGCGGGCCAAGCTGATCGTGCCCACCGAGAAGGGGCGCGACCACATGGTCAAGTCGGACGCCATACTCGCCGACATGGAGGCGGAGCATGCCACCGCCCTGGGCGAGCAGGCGTACGCGGAGTTCAAGAGGGTGTTCAAGCTGGTCGCCGAGCGCCAGGCGGGTGCGGGCCGGCAGACGTGACGGCTCAGGCCTGGCGCAGGGACATGACGAGGTAGCGGAAGGCGGGCTCGGCGTCGCCCGGCACGTCCTGGATCAGGGCGGGCCTGGTGGGCGACTCCATGTTGATGCGAGCCAGCTCGCTCTCGATCCCGGTCAGCCCATCGAGCAGGAACTGCGACTGGAAGGCGATCTCGATGTCGTCGCCCCGCAGCTCGCAGTCGACCACTTCTGCGCCGCGCCCGATGTCGCCGCCGCCCGCCTGGATGAGCACCTGCCCCTGGCTGAACGACAGCCGGATCGCGGTGTTGCGCTCGGCGACCAGGGCCACCCGCTTGATCGCGTTGACGAACGGCGCCACCGCGACGTCGGCCCTGATCGACCAGTCGGAGGTCAGCCGGGAACCATAGTCGATGAACTGCTCGTCGAGCAGCCGCACCGTCGTGCTGCGCCCGACGCTCTCGAACCCGGCCACCCCGTCGCCCATCGCGATCGACACCTCGCCGCCGCGCAGCGACTTGGCCACCTCGACCAGCACCCGCGCCGGGACCATGGCGGAGACGGCGAGGTCGGGGCTGGCAGGGCGCCAGGTGAAGTCGCGGGCCGCGATGCGGTAGCGGTCGGTGGCCGCCATCGCCACGGCCTCGCCCTCGATGTCGACCCTGATGCCGGTGAGCATGGGCAGCGTGTCGTCCCGGCTGGCGGCGGGCGCGACCTGACCGACGGCTGAGGCGAACACGCCGCCGCCGATGGCGCCGATGCTCGGCGGCATGGTGGGCATGGTCGGGAAGTCTTCGACCGGCATCGTGATCAGCCCGAACTCCGCGCTGCCGCAGGTCAGGACCGCCTCGGGGCCCTCGGTGACGATCTCCACGTCGTCGGCGGGCAGGCTCCTGCTGATCTCGGCCAGCAGCCGCCCCGGGATGAGCACGCGGCCCTCCTCGGCCACGTCGGCGTCGACCGCCGCCCTGGCCGAGACGTCGTAGTCGAACGCCGACAGGGTCAGCTCGTCGCCGGCCTCCAGCAGCAGCCCGGACAGGACGGGCACCACGGGCCGGGCGGGCAGAACTCGGGCGGCCCACGCCACCGCATCTGCTAGAACATCGCGGTTAACCCGGATTTTCACCTGTTACCACCCCTTCGTCGCGCCGTGCCTCTATGAAAATAGCTGGTGCGACCGACAAGTCAGGGCAGTCTCATCGGATGACCACCCCCAGGCCCGATCGTCGCGGCGGGGGCTCGCCGGACGTTCCGTCCAGGGATCCCGGCCCTGGTCGCCGACGTGCAGGTGAACGGAGGCGTGGCGGCGGCGCGGGCTCGTACCGGCCGGAACGGCTAACGGCTGTTGAGATAGGCGAGTACGGCGAGCACGCGGCGGTTGTCGTCGTCCGACGGCGCGAGCCCCAGCTTGGCGAAGATGGAGGCCGTGTGCTTGGCCACGGCGCTCTCGCTGAGGTAGAGCCGCTGGCAGATGGCGGTGTTGGAGCGCCCTTCCGCCATGGCCTCGAGCACCTCCCGCTCGCGCGGCGTGAGCGCGGCCAGCGGCTCGTGCCTGGCGTTGCTGGCCAGCAGCTTGGCGATCACCTCGGGGTCCATGGCCGTGCCGCCATCGGCGACCCGGCGTACGGCGTCGATGAACTGCTCGGCGTTGAAGACCCGGTCCTTGAGCAGGTAGCCGATCGCGCCCGAGCCGTCGGCCAGCAGCTCGCGCGCGTAAAGCTGCTCGACGTGCTGGGACAGCACGAGGATCGGCAGCCCGGGCACCTTCTCCCTGGCCGCGAGCGCGGCCTGCAGGCCCTCGTCCGTGAACGTGGGCGGCAGCCGTACATCCACGATCGAGACGTCAGGGCGGAGCTCCAGCAGGCCCTTCAGCAGCTCGGGCCCGCTCTCCACGGCGGCCACGACCGAGAAGCCGTGGGCCTGGAGCAGGTGCACCAGGCCGTCCCTGAGCAGGTAGAGGTCTTCAGCGATCAGTACGCGGTTCTTCATCAGCACCATGGTTTGGTCGGCTGGGCATGCTCGAACCAGCGCTCGCGGTTGTGGGTGGAGGGTAGCCACATGGCCACGACGTACATGAGAACGCCCAATGTGATCATGCCGAGGATGACCGGCCACTGCCAGACCTCGGGCATGTACAGCGCGAGGAACCAGGCCTTCTCGTCGACGTCGAAGATCTTGAAGATGCCGGCGACGAGTCCCTGTGGGAACGTTGGGCACCAGCCCGTGGCCCAGAGCAGGAAGACCGTGGCCGACTTCCAGCGCGGCATCTTGGAGAGGTTACCCGCCCAGTGCTGGGGCAGCACCTGAGGCAGGTCCATCGTCACGGTGGTGGGGCCGCCGGGCGGGCTGTTCAGCGCGAGCACCCCGTCGAAAGCCGCCAGCCGCCGCTCGATGCCGGACAGGCCGCTGCCCTTGGCCGGGTCGGCGCCGCCCATGCCGTCGTCGGTGACAGTGATGCGCAGGTTGGACCCGTTGGAGCTGATGTCCACCGTCGCCGAGCGCGCGTCGCCGTGCCGGGCGGAGTTGGACAGCAGCTCGCTGACCGCGAAGTACACTGCCACCTCCACCGGCGGCTCCGGCCGGTGCGGCAGATCGACATCCACTGTGACCTGCATCGGGCTGTCCATGGCCAGGGCGCGCACGGCGTCGGCCAGCCCGCGCTCGGCCAGCACCGGCGGGTGGATGCCGCGGATGACCCGGCGCAGCTCGGTCAGCGTCTCGGAGGAGGCATCCCTGGCCTTGGCGAGCAGCGCCTTGGCCGCCGAGGGGTCGTCGTCGACGAGCTGCTCGACCGCGCCCAGCGTCATGCCGATCGCCACCAGTCTGGCCTGCGTGCCGTCGTGCAGGTCGCGCTCGATCCTGCGCATCTCGGCCGCCTGTGAGTCGGCGGCGAGGTTACGTGTCCGCCTGAGATGGCTCACCTGGCCGGCCAGACGGCTGGCGGTGGTCGCGTCGAGCAGCAGCTCGCTCCAGAGGGCGTAGACGCGCAGGCCACGCTCGGGGAGCAGGACGAACACCGGCACCAGCGCCGCCTTCACCACCGGGTCGAGCACAAGCCACATCATGTCGCGCCAGGTCGCGGGGTCGCTGGCCAGCCACTTCCACCGGTAGTTCCGGGCGGGTACACGCGGCGTCGTGTAGAGGGTCCGGCCGGAGCGGTACATTCCGTCGGCCTGAGGCACCGGAGGCGGGGGCGCGGGCAGGTACGGCGGCTCGATGCCGACGTCGACCCACTTCCGCATCAGCCGCCGGTTGAGCTCGGCGATCCTTCTGACCATCATGGCCTGCGGAGGGAACAGGAAGATCATCCCCAGCGCGAACGACAGCAGCAGCATGGCGATGCTCAGCGCGATCGCGGGCACCTCGACGAGGAGGAGCGCGAGCAGGCTCGCGACCTGACCGAACCTTCGCAACAGCATGCACTCAGTCTGCGGCAACGAGCACGCTCCAGCCATTGCACCTAGGTACACCCTTGCCCGACATCCAGCCGGATTCTCCAATGAATCCCGTGTTCCTAGCGTCGATGGCATGAAAGTCATCGAAGTCAGGAACCTGCGCAAGCAGTACCCGAACCACCTGGCGGTCGACGACGTGTCGTTCGAGGTCGCCGAGGGCGAGATCTTCGGCATCCTCGGCCCGAACGGCGCGGGCAAGACCACCACTGTGGAATGCCTGGCCGGCCTCCGGGTGCCGGACGGCGGCACGGTACGGGTGGCCGGCCTGGACCCGCAGCTGAACAGGGGCGAGCTGCGCCAGGTCCTGGGCATGCAACTGCAGAGCGCCGCCCTGCCGGAGAAGATCAAGGTGTGGGAGGCCATGGACCTGTACGCCTCCTTCTACCCCGACCCGGCGGACTGGCCGGAGCTGCTCGAACGGGTCGGCCTCGCCGGCAAGCGCGACACGGCGTTCAAGAAGCTCTCCGGCGGACAGCGCCAGCGGCTCTCGGTCGCGCTGGCCCTGGTGGGCAGGCCGCGCGTGGCGGTGCTCGACGAGCTGACGACCGGGCTCGACCCGCAGGCCCGCAGGGACACCTGGGAGCTGGTCGAGCACGTGCGCGACTCGGGCGTGACGATCGTGCTGGTCACCCACTTCATGGAGGAGGCCGAGCGGCTCTGCGACCGGATCGCGCTCATCGACGCGGGCAAGGTGGTCGCCACCGACACGCCCGCCGGGCTCATCGCGCAGGTGGGCGGGGAGCAGCGGCTGAGGTTCCGGCCGTCGGCGCCCGTCGAGGACGGCGTGCTGCTGGCCCTGCCCGAGGTACGCGAGGTCACCAGGAGCGGCGACCAGCTCGTGGTGAGCGGCACGGGCAACCTCGCGCCGGCCGTCACCCTCGCCCTGGCCCAGCACCAGATCGTTCCAGGAGACCTGCGGATCGAGCAGGCCACGCTCGACGACGCGTTCCTCGCGCTCACCGGAAGGAAGTTGTCATGAAGCTGCTCCTCGTGGAGGCCAAGTTGCACCTGCGCGAATGGCCGTTCCTGATCTTCACGATCGGGTTGCCGGTGGCGCTCCTGGTCGTGCTGGGCCTCAGCATCCCGTCGATGACCGAGCGCGAGGCGTCCGGGGAGCGGTTCGTGGACACGCAGATGCCGAGCATGATGACGCTGCTCGCACTGCTGACGCTGGCCTGCAGCGTGGTGCCCTCGGTGCTGACCGCGTACCGCGAGCAAGGGGTGCTCAGGCGGATGTCCACCACTCCCGTGCACCCGGGGCGGCTGCTGGGCGTGCAGCTCCTGATCAATCTGGCGGTCGGAGCGGTCTCCACGGCCGTGCTGATCGTGGCGGGCTCGCTGGTCTTCGGCTCGTCGGCGCCGCGGCAGTGGGTGGGGTTCATCCTGGTCTTCCTGCTCGGCAGCGCCGCGTTGATGTCCATCGGGCTGGTGATCGCCGCGCTGGCGCCCAACGCGAAGGTCGCGCCGGGGATCGGGTCGGCGGTGATGTTCCCGTTGATGTTCCTGGCGGGCATGTGGGTGCCGCGCGACATCATGCCGGACGCGTTGCGGGCGGTCAGCGACTACTCCGTCGCGGGGCCGTTCGCCCAGGCGCTCAGGGACACCTGGGCGGGTCACCCGCCGCAGCTCGCGCACCTGGCGGTGGTGGCCGCCGGGCTGGTGATCTTCGGTGGCCTGGCCGTGCGGCTGTTCAGGTGGGAGTGAGGCTAGCGTCCGGCCCAGACCGGGCGCGCGCCGGTGACGTTGGTCATCAGGGAGTAGAGCGAGGACGAGGCCGTGATGAACATCCGGTTGCGCTTGAGCCCGCCGAACACCAGGTTGGACGTGAACTCCGGCAGCTTCAACCGGCCGATCAGCGTCCCGTCGGGGTCGTAGCAGAGCACCGCCTTGCCTGCCGCGGCCCAGACGCGGCCGGTGGCGTCGAGCCGGAGGCCGTCGAAGTTGTCATGTTCCGTGCCTTCGGCGAAGACCTTGCCGCCCGCCAGTGTGCCGTCCTCGCGCACGTCGAACACGCGCAGGTGCTTCATTCTCGTGTCGGCGATGTAGAGCCGGCTCTCGTCGAGCGAGAACGCCAGGCCGTTGGGACGGACGAAGTCGTCGGCCACGATCCGGACCTCGCCCGTCACCGGGTCGACGCGGTAGACGTGGCAGCCGTCGATCTCCTGCTCAGCGGCCCAACCCTCGTAATTGCTGATGATTCCGTACGGCGGGTCGGTGAACCAGATCGACCCGTCGGAGCGGACCACGACGTCGTTGGGGCTGTTGAGCCGCTTGCCCTCCCAACGGTCGGCGATCACCGTGATCGAGCCGTCATGCTCGGTGCGGGTGACGCGGCGGTTGCCGTGCTCACAGGAGATCAGACGACCCTCGCGGTCGAGGGTGTTGCCGTTGGTGTAGCCGGACGGCTGGCGGAACGGGCCGACCGCGCCGGTCATCTCGTCCCAGCGCAGCATGCGCTCGTTGGGGATGTCGCTCCAGACCAGGAACCGGCCGGCGGGGAAGTAAACAGGGCCCTCCGCCCAGCGGGTGCCGCTGTGGAGCCGTTCGATGTTGTCGTCTCCGCCGACCGCGGCGAACCGCTCGTCGAGCACCTCGAACTCAGTGGGGATCGTGTCCGTCATGCCGCTTACCATACGCCGTACTGTTTGATGGGTATAACACCAGATACCATTTAGACGTGGATGATATCGACAGGATGCTGATCGGCCTGCTGCTGGAGGACGCGACGCAGTCGTACGCGGTGCTCGGCAAGGCGGTGGGGCTGTCGAGCGGGGCCGCGCACGAGCGGGTGCGCAAGCTGCGCGAGCGCGGCGTGATCAGGCGCACGACGATCGAGGTGGACCAGGCGGCGCTCGGGCGCACGGTCACGGCGTACGTGCTCGTGGACGGCAGCACGTGGATGGGCGACAGCGCGGACCGGCTGGCGGCGATCCCGGAGGTCGAGGAGGCACACGTGATCGCGGGTCCCGCGTCGGTGCTGCTCAAGGTCCGTACGTCCGGGACGGCAGAACTGCAGGACGTGTTGCGCCGGGTGTTCGGCGTGGACGGTGTCACGGGGACGCAGACCGTGGTGGTCCTGGAGACGTTCTTCGAGCGAACTCTCAAGTAATCTCTAGGTATGACGAAGGTCGCCTGGAATACAAAGGAGCTATCGGTCGGCCAGCTCGCCGAGCGCAGCGGGGTCGCCGTGTCCGCCCTGCACTTCTACGAGGCCAAGGGCCTCATCAAGAGCCGTCGTACGGCGGGCAACCAGCGCCGGTACCATCGCGACACCCTGCGCAGGATCGCGTTCATCAGGCTGGCCCAGCGCATCGGCATCCCGCTCAAGACCATCAGGGACGCCCTGTCCGAGCTGCCGGACGAGCGCACCCCCAACCGCGAGGACTGGGCCCGGCTGTCGGCGGCCTGGCGCGGCGAGCTGGACGACCGGATCGAGCAGCTCCAGCGGCTGCGCGACGACCTGACCGACTGCATCGGCTGCGGCTGCCTGTCGCTGGACCGGTGCCCGGTGGCCAACCCGCACGACCGGCTGGGCGACGAGGGGCCGGGCGCGCGCCGCATCGACGTCCGGCTGTGCCCGCCACAGGCCTCCTGCGCCACGTCAGCGACGGGCGGCGAGCCCACGACCGCCGGCTGCGCACCCGAGACCGGCTGCGCTCCCTCACCGGACGCCGCGCTGCCCGCCGCGTCCTAGCGACCGGACACCCCCTGTAGAACCCCACCCGAAGTACGGCGGCGCGTGGGCTGAGGAGCTCGCGTGGAAACTTACCGAGGAGCCTTGGCCGGCGGCACGATGAGGGTCGGCCGGTGCGCGTGGTGCAGCACGTGGTTGGACACGCTGCCGAGCAGCACCGACCTGACCCCGGCCAGACCGCGCGAGCCCGTGACGATCAACGAGGCGTCGACCTCGTCCGCGACGTCCACAATCGTCTTCCAGATCGACTCGTTGTCAGCCACCGCCCGGTAGGTGACGTCGGTGAGCCCGGAGGCGATCGCCAGCTCGGCCCCCTCCTTGGCGTGCTTCTCGGCCAGGGCATGCGCCTCGTCCTCGGTGCCCGGATCGATCGCGGTCGCCGCCAGCGGATACTTCTTCAGCTGGACGAGCAGCGGCTCCCACACCGTGACGACGAGGGTGGCCTCGGCGGCGAGATGCTTGGCCGCGAACTCGATCGCGGCGCGCGAATCGGCGGAGCCGTCATAGGCGACAAGAATGGTCATGGCGTTTTCCCTTCGCTATTCACTCTTCCGCTAGAGCACTGGAGCGATCGGGCGCCATTCCTGGTGGAGTTGTCTGCTTGGTCACACCCAAGCGTGGGTGTCAGGACTCGGTGAGGGCGATGAGGATGTGTTCCATGCAGGCGTGACTGGCACGCTCGGCCGCTGTCACGTCACCCGCCGAGATGGCGCGGGCAATGGCGTCATGCGGGATGTAGCTCTTGTTCAGCGAAGTGCCCGCCGCCGTGATGCTGGCCCGCAGGGCCGCCGAGAAGTCCTCGTACAGGTCGATCAGCACCAGGTTGTGCGTCGCGTGCGCCACGGCCATGTGGAAGGCCAGGTCGGCCTCCACGAAGAAGTCGGGGTCGTCCAGCTCCCAGGCCCGGTCACGCTCGGCCAGCGCCGCCTCGATGCGCTTGATGTCGTCATCGTTGCGGCGGGTCGCGGCCAGGCGCGCCGACTCCACCTCGAGCGCGCGCCGTACCTCGAGGATCTCCAGCTGCTCGGCCTGCTTCAGCCGCCGCAGCATCGCGCCGGACAGCTCGCTGGTCGCGCGGACGTAAGTGCCGTCCCCCTGACGGCACTCGAGCAGCCCAGCGTGTGTGAGCGCGCGTACGGCCTCCCGAACGGTGTTGCGACCGACTCCGAGTTGCTCCGCGAGCACCGTCTCGGTCGGGATCTTGCCGTTCATCGGCCACGACCCTGAGGTGATCTGCTCTTTGAGCTGATCGATCACCTGGTCGACGAGCGAAGCCCGCTGCGCCGTACGCAGACTCACAGTCCGCCTCCTCCGGGGAAACCAATCATCCTATGAGTCAATGACTGGTCGACCCTAATTATTCCAGACTCAAAACACCAAATCTGGAGCTCCTGGAGGATCAGCGGGGAACTACGGCGTCAACCGTCACCCCTGCCAGCGCGGAGCGGACTCCGGCGGCTTCGAGGGCTTTACGATATGCGGCCGTCTGCTGCGCTCCGGACCCGACCCTGCCGTACAAGTCGCCAAGCTCGCGCCAGCAGCGGGCGGCCTGCCGGTCAGAACCGAACACCGGCCGGTCGAGCGTGTCGAGCACCCGGTGCGCGTTGCTCAGGTGCTTGGCAGCATCGCCGTCCAGATCGATCGCGACGGTGGCCAGCACGAGGTGGGCCTCGGCGGCCGTCGTGCCCCTGCGGTCGCCCGCCGGATCGAGAGCCACGCCGGCCAGCTCGCCCGCGCGCGCCAGGTTGCCCGAACGCAGGCTGACCCGCGCGTGCACGATGAGGCTCTCGCCGTGCTCGCTCTTGGTGGCGGGGGAGGCGGCGAACGCCTTGGACGCGGCCGCGATGAGCCGCTCGGCCTCGTCGAACGGCGCCGTGCCCAGCCTGGACCAGTGCATGGCGGTCCTGGCGAGCTGCAGCGACAGCCGGGCATGGCGGCCCGCCATGATCGCGTCGTCGGCCAGGCGCACGGCCAGCGCGGAGTCCTCGCCCGCCGCGGCCTCGGCGCTCGCGTGCCACAGGGCGTGAATCTCTCCGGAACGGTCCACAACTTCCGGAACGCCAGTCAGGTCCAGCACCCGCTTGACGTATTCCAGCTCGGGGGAGTTGCCCTCGCGCTCGCTGCGCGCCTCGACGAGCGCGGCGGCCAGGTCGACGGCGATCTCGCCCTGCGTGATGGACAGCCGCTCGGCCTGCTCGAGGGCGGCGGAGGCCAGGTCACGGGCCCGCAGCCGGTCGCCTGCCCGCTGGTAGCAGCGGCTCAGCGCGATCGTGAGCGGGAGGTCGGCCAGGCGCTCGGGGTGGGCCGCGGCCTCCCTGCGCAGGCGCTCGAACGCCTCCACGGCCTGACCCAGACGACCCTGGGCCTCAAGGGCGCGTGCCCTGCCGAACCGGGCGTGCGCGGTCAGCATGGCGTTTTCCTCGTCGGCCGCCTTCACGATCTCCGTGAAGCGGTCGGCGGCGACGGACGGGTCGCCGTGTTGCAGCTCCAGCTCGGCGTGGCGCAGCCCGAGCTCCGTGTCGATGCGCTGCCGAGGCTCGATCCCGTGAAGGAGGAACTCGGTCGTGCACCCCAGCCGCTCGGCGAGCAGCCGAGCCACAACAGGAGTCGGCGTGCGCTTGCCCGACTCAATGAGCGAGACATAACTGTCAGACAGGTCGGGTCCGGCCAGTTGGGCCTGGGACATCCGCCTGTTCAGCCGCAATCCGCGGACGCGGTCACCGATGGTTCCCTGACTCGGCATCTCATCTCTCAAGGCGGGGAAGGGTCAACAACACGCAATGATTGCATGAAGTAGCCGAATCGGGTATCCCTGCTGAAGAATTCCCCGCCGGGAGATTAATCGTCGCTCTCGTCCTTGCTCGGGAAAAGCATGCCGCAGACCTCTAGGTACAGGGTCTCCGGATACGGAATGTACTCAACTGTGGACAGTGCTTGATCCTGACCGGCCGACTCAAGGATGAACTCACCGTAACCGAGCATGCGCCCAAGTAGAGATCTTTGGAAGCTCATGTCGGTGACCTTGCCCAAGGGCATCATCGCGACCTTCCGGGTGATCAGCCCGGTGGTCAGCAACATGCGCTTGGAAGTCACCACAAAGTAATCGACCGACCACTCCGCGACTTTCCATACGAAACGGACAAGTAGCAGGAGCCACAGCCACCAGACGACGACGAGGGCCGTGCCGCCCTGAGTGCTGCCGCCGAAGATCTTGCTGAGCAATCCGGCGAGGATCAGGCCGCCGAGCACCTCGGCGACCGGGCGCAGCAGGATGGCAGGGTGCCGACGCACCATGATGAACTGTTGTTCTTGGGGGAGGAGGTAACGGTTGACCGACGACGGAGCGGAGTCCCCGTGGGTCACAAGTCTCATGAGAGGCTGTTCACAAATTGAGCCAGCGAGTCGGCCGCGTTGAACACTGTGTCGAACGCTCCCTTCACCGCGTCCGCGGCGTCAGATGGTCGCGCGAACAGGTAGTACGCAACAAATGCGATGCCACCGTATGTGAGGATCTTTTTGACCTGCACCGTCGCCTCCGTGCCCTTACCAACTCCACCCGCCCTCTACATTACCCACCCGGGTGCCCGGGTAAAGGTGACTTGACGGGTTAGGTCTGATCTTGCTTAGCCTCGTTCGCTGGCCACCAGAGCCAGGACGTGAAGGTGCTTGCGCGCGATGCGCTCTACAAGGCTCGGATGGGCGTAACCGGTGACCTCCAGCGCGCCGTAGTGCGCCGCCTCGACGCACCGCGTTACGGTGGTCGCGGAGTGGATGCCGGCGAACTCGTCGCACAGCACCGTCTCCACCTCCGCGTACGGAGTCGGATCCGCCTCGGTGTGATCGCTCATCGTGCTCCCCACGCGCATGCGGAAGTTGCCTTCCTGTCTTCTTCGTACCCACCTAACAACAGTATGTAACGAAGTGGTGACTGCATGTGACGGGAAGGGTGCTTTTCAGCACACGCCGCAGGGTCAGACGACGCCGTACAGGCGATCGCCCGCGTCGCCGAGGCCGGGCACGATGTAGCCGTTCTCGTTGAGCCGCTCGTCGAGTGAGGCGGTCACCACGCGGATGGGCTTGCCCGAGTTCGCGAACACCTTGTCCATGTAGGCCAGCCCCTCTGGAGCGGCCAGCAGACAGATGGCGGTGACGTCCACGGCCCCCCTGTCGAACAGGAACTGCACGGCCGCCGCCAGCGTGCCCCCGGTGGCCAGCATGGGGTCGACGACGAAGCACTGCCGCCCCGAGAGGTTGTCGGGCAGCCGCGTGGCGTACGTCTCGGCCTTGAGCGTGGACTCGTTCCTGATCATGCCGAGGAACCCGACCTCGGCCGTGGGCAGCAGCCTGGTCATGCCGTCGAGCATGCCGAGCCCGGCGCGCAGGATGGGCACGACGAGCGGCTGGGGCTTGGCCAGGCGCACGCCGTGGGCCGGGGCGACAGGCGTCTCGACGGTGACGTCGGTGACCCGCACGTCGCGAGTGGCCTCGTACGCGAGCAGCGTCACCAGCTCGTCCGCGAGCCTGCGGAAGGTCGGCGAGTCGGTGCGGACATCGCGCAGCGTGGTGAGCTTGTGCGCCACGAGCGGATGATCTACGACGAGGGTTTCCATAAAGGACAAGTTATCTGCTGGTGGGCGTAGGTACAGACCCGCCATCTGTGGTGATCCTCTGAATGCGGCCCACCACGGACGGCAGACCCCGCTATCTATGGCCGGCTGCCGGACTCGGCCACCTCGGCTCATTGGTTTTGATCACAATTTGGTCGGAGAGGCCCACGCCTGGTGGCCGGTTCTGGAACGATTGGGTGCTGGTGATATCTGTCGGGCAGGGGTCGGGTGGAGATGGCGATGACAGACGAAGACGCTCTCGACTTCGCCATCGTGGTTTATCGCGAGGACGATCGCTGGGATGCCGAGCTGCTGCCGGCCACCCTCACGTCCGATCTGAAGGGGCTCATCCACGCCCTGCGCCAGCAGCCGAGCGAGAGCGGGACGATTGGCCTGGTCGCCGTGGGGGATGAGTTCTTCGTGGCGCTGCGGGTCCTTGGCGAGCGGGTCGACGTCTTCCTGTCCGACATCGCCGCCTCGTGGGACTTCCCGCTGGCACGCCAGGTTCTCGACTACCTCGACGTGCCGGTGCCAGACGAGGAGGAGCTCGACGAGATCCTCCAGGACGAGGAGACCGTGCTCCCCGCCGGAGATCTGTCGATCTTCGCCGATCTCGGGTTGGACGAGATGGAGCTGGGCATCCTCTCCGGCGACATTGACCTGCTGCCCGAAGATGTGTTGTCCAGCATCGCCGCGCGGCTCGGTTTCTCCGAGCCGTTCGAGCGTGCCATCGAATCGGTCTTCGGCTGACCCCCCTGGAGCGCGGACATGGCGTCCAACACCTTCTCTGCGGCCTTCGTCAGGACCTCCGACGGTTGGAGCGGTGCCGAGGTCTATCTGGGCGATGCCGAGATCGTCGACGACCTCGGTGACGCTGTCACGGAAACGCTGGGGCTCGGCGGCGACGAGCTGGCTCTGCTCTGCGTCGAGGTCGAGGACGAGTGGTTCGCCATCGCCCGATACCGGGGCGAGGACGAGCCGCGCGTCTTCCTGTCCGACGTGCACGCGGTGGTTTCCGACAGTCTGGGCGAGCTGTTCGCCGAGTTCGCCGGCGTGGCGCCCGACAAGGAGGGCAACGGCCTCGGCGTGCGCCCGGCGGGCGACTTCGAGCTCCTCAGTGACCTCGGGGTGAGCTCGGAGGAGCTGCTGGAGCTGAGCATGGAGGAGGGCCTGCTGCCGGCCGACATCCTGTCGGTGATCGCCGAGCGGCTGTCCTTCGCCGACGAGCTCGACCGGCTGCGGTGATCCGGCTCTCGTCGTGACGTACGAGGAGGCCATGCGCCTGGCCCTGGCGGAGGCCGTCACGGCGGGCGCCAGGGGAGAGATTCCCGTGGGCGCGGTCGTGCTCGACCCGCTCGGCGAGGTCCTGTCCATGGCGGGCAACGACCGCGAGTCCTCGGCCGACCCGACGGCCCACGCCGAGGTGCTCGCGCTCAGGCAGGCGGCCATGGGGCGCGGGCAGTGGCGGCTGAGCGGCTGCACGCTCGTCGTGACACTGGAGCCCTGCACGATGTGCGCGGGCGCCGCCGTGCAGGCCAGGGTGGACCGGATCGTGTACGGCGCCGTGGACGAGAAGGGCGGGGCCGTGGGCTCGCTCTGGGACGTCGTACGCGATCGCCGGCTCAACCATCGGCCCGAGGTCATCATGGGGATGCTGGCCGACGAGTGCTCCTCCGTACTAAAGCGGTTCTTCGCTACTCGGCGGATCCGGTAAGCTCGTGCGCGGTGGTGTCGCCTAGTGGCCGAGGGCGCACGCCTCGAAAGCGTGTGATGGGGCAACTCATCCGTGGGTTCAAATCCCACCACCACCGCCACCGAAAAGGGCCTCTGACCTGCGGGTCAGGGGCCCTTCGGCTTGTCCGGTCCGACGCGCGGCGCGGCATTCGCCATGAATGATGTTGGAAAGACGCGGCGGGCGGGCGCGCGTACGAAAAGGGAGCCGCGAATCACGCGGCTGCCTTTTCGTATTCTCAGCTGGGCAACTCCAGGACCCTGGCGTGCAGGATCGATCGTTGGTGCAGGGCCGCGCGCAACGCGCGATGCAGCCCGTCTTCCAGATACAGCTCGCCCTGCCACTGCACCACGTGCGGGAAAAGATCCCCGTAGAAGGTGGAGTCGGCGGCGAGCAACGAATGCAGGTCCAGCATGGCCTTCGTGGTGATCAACGAGTCGAGCCGGACCTGCCGTGGAGGGATCTGCGCCCACTCGCGGTGGGTCAGTCCGTGTTCGGGATAAGGGCGTCCGTCGCCGACAAGCTTGAAGATCACCCCCCCGATTTTAGGAGAGAATTCGATTCCTTGCGTTGTCGGTACGTGTCAGCGCAGCTCAGCCAGCCCGCAGTCGTTGGGATTGCCGTTTTTGTAGCCGCGTTGGAACGCGTTGACGCGTTGCTTGGAGCTGCCGTGCGTGAACGATTCAGGATCGATTCTGCCGGTGGTGCGTTGCTGGATTCTGTCGTCGCCGACCGCCGCGGCGGCGTCCAGGGCTTCGGAGATTTCCGCCCGGGTGAAGGGCTTCTCGTAGAAGCCGGTCTTGACCGCGTTGTGCGCCCAGACGCCCGCGTAGCAGTCGGCCTGGAGCTCGATGGGGACCGACGAGCCGCCGGAGCCGAGCGCGCCGAGCAGGTCCTGTACGTGGTGGCCGTACTCATGGGCGATCACGTACGCCTGCGCGAAGGGGCCGCCCTTGGCGCCGAACTGGCTGTGAAGCTGGTCGAAGAAGCTCAGGTCGAGGTAGACGCGCTGGTCGCCGGGGCAGTAGAAGGGGCCTACCGCCGAGCTGGCCGTGCCGCAGCTCGTCCGTAACCGGCCCGAGTACAGAACGGTCTTGGCCTGGCGATATGTCGAAATTTCCTGCTTCCAGTAGTCCTGGATGCTGTTGACCACTCCCACCACCCGGCACCGCTCCGACTGGTCGGCGTCCTTGCCCGTCTGGCATTGGGAGGAGAGGTTGGAAGGGGGCCGCCGCTGCGCCGGCTCGGCGCCGCCGCCCACGTTGTTCAGCACGAAGACCAGCACGAGCACGATCAGGCTGACGATGCCGCCACCGCCGATGATCATGCCGCCGGGGAAACCGCCGCCGCCCCCGCCCGAATAACCGCCGGCGTCCTCCACTTGCGAGGAGTCGAGTTCGACGTCGTCTCTGAAGTCCATCCTGACGTCCCTTCTGGGGGTGCCGCGCGACTGACAGCTTCCCCGATGGTTCGTCTAAATACCTCCGGAGAACGTGTCGCACCGCATCGGGTCCCCGCTCTCGTACCCGACAGTGAACCATTTCTCCCGCTGCTGCGACGTGCCGTGCGTGAAGGCATCGGGGGTCACGCGGCCCTGCGTGCGCCGCTGGATGCTGTCGTCCCCCACGGCCGAGGCCGCGCTGAGCGCCTGGTCGATGTCCTTCTGGGAGAACGGCTCACGGTAGAAGCCGGTCTTGACCGCGTTGTGCGCCCAGACGCCCGCGTAGCAGTCGGCCTGCAGCTCCAGTCGTACGGACGGGCTGCCTGCTCCCGGCCTGCTTTTGGGGCCGACCCTGCTCATGGTGCCGAGCAGGTTCTGCATGTGGTGGCCGTACTCGTGGGCGATCACGTACGCCTGCGCGAACGGCCCGCCCTCGGCGCCGAAGTCGCGCTGAAGCGTGTTGAAGAACGTCAGGTCGAGATAGACCTTGCGGTCGGCGGGACAGTAGAAGGGGCCCACGGCGGAGTCGGCCGTGCCACAGGCGGTGTTGACCGCCTGCGAGAAAAGCACGGTCTTGGCAGGCGTGTACGTCTTGCGCCCGCGCTCCCCGAACGCCTGCCGCCAGTACGACTGGATGCTGTTGACCGTCCCCACGACGCGGCAGTCCTCGGACTGCTCGGCGTCGGCCCCGGTACGGCAGCGGGCGGCCAGGTTGCCGGTCGGGGAGAGCCCGGGCGGGGCGCTCGGCTGCTGCCCGCCGCCCTGATGGCCGCTCTCGTTACCGGTGAACGGCGACGGAAAGACCCCGAACAGGAACATCCCGGCCACCGCCAGGATCAGCAGGAGGCAGCCGCCACCTCTGCCGCCGATGGGCAGCATGCAGCCGCCCCTGCCCCCGCCCGGTTGCGGACCCGAGGCCCGCACGTCCTCGACCTGCGATGGATCAAGTTGGGCGTCGTCGTCGAACTGCATGCCTCCCCTCTCCCCCGTAATGTTCCGATTACGCGGAGCGATGGCCGTTGTGATGAGGAATCCCGTATATGTCCGCTAATCTGCCGATATGACGGGTGGCTTGGTCGGGATCGCGCTGGTTTCGCTGGGCATGGTTCTCACGCCCGGTCCGAACATGATCTATCTCGTTTCACGCTCGATCTCCCAAGGCCGCCGGGCCGGCCTGATCTCCCTCACCGGCGTCGTCCTGGGCTTCACCGTCTACCTGACCGCGACGTGCCTGGGGCTGACGGCCGTCTTCGCGTACGTGCCGATCGCGTACACGGCGCTCAAGCTGGCCGGCGCCGCGTACCTGCTCTGGCTGGCATGGAACGCCGTCAAGCCGGGCGGCACCTCGGCCTTCCAGCCTCGCGAGCTCGTCCCCGAGCGCCCGCGCAAGCTGTTCGGGATGGGCCTGATCACCTGCCTGCTCAACCCCAAGATCGCCATCCTGTACCTGTCGCTGCTCCCGCAGTTCATCGACCCGGCCATGGGACACGTGCTGCTGCAGAGCCTGGCGCTCGGCTCGGTCCAGATCGCCGTCGCGACCACGGTCAACGGCCTGATCGCGATCTCGGCGGGCGCCCTGGCCGCCTTCCTGGCCCGCCGCCCGCTGTGGCTCCGCGTCCAGCGCTACGCCACGGGCACGGTGCTCGGCGGCTTCGCCGTACACATGGCCATGGACCGCTCAAAGGCCGTGGTCGCCGCCTAGCCACAAGCAGGCGACAGCCACTTCACCATGATCAAGCAAGGGTTGTCCGGCCACAGGTCATTCGTGCTGCTCTCTCTCGCCCTTCCGCTCGCCACAATGTTGCTGATCGGGTTCCTGGCGACCCAGGTCTCCTCGCGCCCCGGCTGGATGTGGCGTTTCGGCCGTTGACCTTCTTCCCGGCGTCGTAGCCGCGCCGTGGCCGGCCACGGCGCGATCATCGATCTCCGCCGTCCCAGAGATCGCCTGAGCCCTCACTCTTCAGGCTCTTGCTCTGGCTGGGCGAAGGGTGGCTGTCGGATCAGGCGGTGGGCGGCCCGGGGAACACGTGGGCGTTGCGAGCGCACCAGTCCGCGAACGTCCGTGGCTCGCGTCCCAGCAGGCGCCGTACGGTGTCGCTGCGTACCCCGGCGGTGTCCGCGCGCATCAGCGTGAGCCCTTCGACAAGGGCGTCGGCGAGAGCCTGTGGCGCTCCGTGGGGGTAGCGGAACCGGACCGCCTCGGCCGGCGTGGCCACCGTCCGGACCTCGATGTCGCGACCGATCGCCTTGGCCAGGATCTGGACCTGGTCCGCGACGGTGAACGCCTCGCCGCCGGTCAACAGGTACTCCTCGCCCTCATGGCCGTCCTCGGTCAGCGTGACGGCGGCGACGGCGGCGATGTCCGCGGGATCGATCGGCGCGGCACGGCCGGGGCCGACCGGGTCAAGGACGTAACCCCTCTCACGCAGGGTGGGCAGCCAGTCGAAGGCGTTGGTCATGAAGCCGCAGGGCCGCAGGAACGTCGCGGGGATGCCGCAGGCGCGGATCAACTGTTCGCGTTCGTGGTGCCAGCGGCCCATCGCGGGTATCGGATCGCCGATGGCGGCGTACGACGACAGGTACACGACGTGCCGCACCCCGGCCGCCTTCGCGGCGGCGATCGCGTGTTCGGTGTGTTCGATGCCGATACCAGGTACGAGCAGGAACAGCCTCTCGGCGCCGTCGAGGGCGGTCGTCAGCGTCGCGGGCGCGTCCAGATCGCCGACGACGCGCTCGGCCCGTTCCGGCAGGCCGGCCGCGCGGGCGGGGTCGCGTACCAGGATGCGGAAGGTGGCGCCCCGCACGTCGAGTTCGCGGACGAGTTCACGGCCGATGTGCCCGGTGGCGCCGGTGACCAGTAGCATGGGGACTCCGTAGTTTCGTTTACCGGTTAATGATTTTTCTCGTGGGGAACGTTAACCGGTAAACGATTCATCGTCAACCGGCCAGCGACGGCCCGTTCAGCCGGTTGCGCAAACTCCACCGGAGGCCCACGGTGTCCGAACTCCTGGACCTGCACGGCAAGACCACGAAGGCGATCCGAGCGGCGGCTGACGCCGCGATGCGCCGCCACGGGCTGCGCCTCGGGCAGGATCACCTGCTCGCCGCGCTGTGGGAGCAGGACGGCCGTACCCCCGGCGAGGTTGCCGCCGCGACGAACGTCACGACACCCGCCGTCACCAAGGTAGCCGCCCGGATGGCCGAGGCCGGGCTACTCACCCGGCGGCGGGACGAGCGGGACAACCGCCTCGTACGGCTCTGGCTCACCGACGCGGGACGCGCGCTACGGGAGCCGATCGAGGCGGAACGGCGGCTCTTGGAAGAGAGAATCACCGAAGACCTCACGGCGACGGAACGCAAGCACCTCATGAGCGCGCTGGCGAAGATCCACCGGTCGGCAAGCGACCTGCTGGGCGGCGACCCCGTGGAACACGACGACCCGTCCCTCGCCTGACCGTCTTGATGCGGAACTTGGCCAACCTGCGGCGCTGGCAGCGGGATCCGGGCGGTAGGCGGGTCAGTTGGTCGCTTTCCCGGACCTGGCCCCCGAACGTCCACGCGTGGGCATCCAACTCAGTCTGAGTGACGCCGAACCGGTGACGCCGTTCGCCAGGCGCTGCGACTCTTGCGTGCCGAAGGGCTCATCGACCCGGAAAACCGGCGGGGGAGCACCGTGCGGAAGCCTGGGTGTCGGAACCTCTGTACCGGTTTGAAGAGGCCCCAACCTGGCGCATGAGGAACTCGTGATGCTCCCTCCCGTACCCAAGCTCGACGTCCACCAGTGCCTGAGTGAGCTGCCCGTACCTCTTGCCTACGAGGGACCTTGTCCCGGTGGCCAGGTTGGTGCCGCGTATGTGCGCTGGCCCGATGGCCACCGGTCGGTTTTGACCCGCGGGCCCGATGTGAGCGGGCTGTTGTCGGTGGCGCGGGCAGCAGGCATTCCAGCGCCGAAGTACGAACTGGTTCAGTCGCCGGTAGTTGTCCAGGAACTGCTTCCAGGGGCCATCGCACGCATCCCTACGGCGGCGACCGTACAGCACATGATCGAGATCAACCGGCGGTGCCGCGGCGTGCTCGCAGGGCGTTCCGACCTGTCGGCGCTCCGGCTCCACCTGCGTGAGGACGGGCCAGGCTTCTGCCTGCACGGATCGCTGCGCGCCTACGACAGCCGGACACGCTACCTGCTCGATCAAGTAGAGGAAATCGGCCAGGCATTCCCGGACACCCTTGAGGGCGATGATCTGGTCCACACCGACTTCCACCCAGAGAACGTGCTGGTGGATGTGACAGGAACGGTCACTGGCGTGATCGACTGGGACGGCGCCACCCGCGGTCATGCGGACTTCGACCTGTTCACACTCCGCTTCGATCTAGCCCACCGTGCCCCTGATCTCCACGTGGACGTTCCCGACACCGTGGCCCTGGTCTGCTGGGCGCACATGAGCCTGCGCATGGTGGATTGGGCCATCCGTCACTTCGCCGCCTCCGACGTCACAGTCTGGCTCGACATAGCCCACAGACTCAGACCCCATTAACGTCCAGCGTCCACTTGCCGCATGATCCACAGGCGTGTGTTGGAGGTGCCGAGTGACCACCCGGCGAGCTTGGACGCCTCAATGTCGGTCACCGAGTCCCCCACCAGCAGGGCGGATTGAGCGCCTGATCAAGCAGGCGAGGGTTCGGCTTCATGAGTGATGGGTCCGCCACCGCCCGTGCCGAGATGTACTTCACCCGGCCGCCGAGTGCTTCCCGGTCCAGGAAGGCCGTCACGGCAGCCACCGAGTTGTTGCTGACGATTCCTATCCTCGCGTGAGCGGCATGTGGAAAGCCCTACTCGCCGGAGGGAGACACGCCCGCCGAGAGGTCAACTCAGACCCTGCATAGCAAAAGGGGCCGACTTGGATGGGGTCGGCCCCTTTGCGTTTACTGCCTCAACCAGGCGCGGAGGATAGGGGATTTGAACCCCTGATAGGTTGCCCTATACACGCTTTCCAAGCGTGCGCCCTCGGCCACTAGGCGAATCCTCCGCCGACGAGCTTACCGGACTTCCGGGTGTGCGCAGACCACCTTTTCCGGGGTGGAGCAAGCACTGCGGCATCCGGCTAGACTGTTCAGGGACCCCTCGCGCGGCGTCATCCTGTGAACCTCCCCAGGGCCGGAAGGCAGCAAGGATAAGCGGGCTCTGGCGGGTGTGCGAGGGGTCTCTTCGTTGGGAGCCCCCTCGCAGGCGGGATGGTCGCATGAGCCTTGCGCTTTACCGCAAGTACAGGCCCGGGACGTTCGCCGAGGTCAAGGGTCAGGAGCACGTCACAGACCCGCTGCGGCAGGCGTTGCGCACGGGCCGGATCAACCACGCCTTCCTGTTCAGCGGCCCCCGGGGGTGTGGCAAGACCTCCAGCGCCCGCATCCTGGCGCGCTCTCTCAACTGTGAGCAGGGCCCGACTCCCGACCCGTGCGGCGTCTGTGAGTCGTGCGTCGCGCTGGCCCCGACCGGGCCCGGCCACCTCGACGTCATCGAGATCGACGCTGCCTCGCACGGTGGCGTGGACGACGCGCGTGACCTGCGCGAGCGGGCGTTCTTCGCCCCCGTCTCCGCGCGCTACAAGATCTACATCATCGACGAGGCGCACATGGTGACCCGCGAGGGTTTCAACGCGCTGCTCAAGCTCGTCGAGGAGCCTCCGCCGCACCTGAAGTTCATCTTCGCGACGACCGAGCCGGAAAAGGTCATCGGGACGATCAAGTCGCGTACACACCACTACCCGTTCAGGCTGATGCCGCCCGCGACGCTCCGCGGGCTGCTGGAGGAGATCCTCACCTCCGAGAACGTGCCCTTCGAGCCCGCCGCGCTGCCCCTCGTCGTACGGGCGGGCGCGGGCTCCGCGCGTGACTCGCTCTCGATCCTCGACCAGCTCCTCGCCGGAGCCGAGGAGGACGGCATCACGTACGCCAAGGCCGTCTCGCTACTCGGCTACACCGACGGCGACCTTCTCGACGAGGTCGTCAACGCGTTCGCGGCACGTGACGGCGGAAAGGTGTTCCACACGGTCAACCGGGTGATCGAGGGCGGCCACGACCCTCGCCGCTTCGCCTCCGACCTGCTCGAACGCTTCCGCGACCTGGTGATCCTGGCGAACGTCCCCGAAGCTGCCTCGAGCGGTCTGCTCGATCGCCCCGCCGACGAGCTCGAACGCCTCGTCCAGCAGGCCGCCTCGATGGGCCCGGCCGAGCTGACCCGCGCGGCGGAGGTCTTCAACGCCGGTCTCACCGAGATGCGTGGCGCCACATCGCCGCGGCTGCTGCTCGAGCTGATGTGCGCGCGCGTGCTGCTCCCCGGTGCCGCGCAGGGTGAGGAGGCCCTGCTCGCCCGCCTCGAACGCCTCGAACGCGGCGGCGCCGTCGCCCAGATGGCCGTTCGGGCCGCTGCCGGCTCACCCGCTCCGGCTGCCGCACCCGCCTCGGTGCCCATCCCACGACCGGGCACCTCGTCCGGCCATGTCGGCGCGCACGTCCCTGCGGCGGCCGAAAACGATCTGGCCGGCGAGAACTCCCACGGTCCGGCCACGCAACCTCCCGCCACTCCCGCCACTCCGGCCGCGCAGTCACACGCCGGTTCCGACTCGCCGGGCTCGGCGAGTGCGGGTGCTGATGACTGGCCCGAGCCCGTCCGCCCCGGCTCCCCGCCCGCAGGCGCATCAGGCGGTACGCAGGCGGCCCCGGCGGCGGGCGGCGCGCCGCAGACGTCTCAGGCGGCGAGCGGGGCACAGCAGGCTCCAGCGGCCGGCGGCGCTCCCGCGGGGAGCGGAGTCGGCGCCGTACAGGCCCAGTGGGCCGCCGTGCTCGCCGCGCTCAAGCAGCGCAGCATCGTGGTCTGGGCGAACGTGAGCACCAACGCCCAGGTGGTGGGCGTGGAAGGCAATCTCGTCACGCTGGGCTTCACCCAGGTCGGCGCGATGAAGAACTTCACAGGCGGCGGCAAGGACGCCGTGGTGGCCGGCGTGCTCGGCGACGTGCTCGGCGGCACGTGGCGCGTCGAAGCGGTCGTCGGCGGCTCCCCGCCCCCTCCCCGAAGCCCTTCCCGCGCCCCTTCACACGGCCCGGCCGCGGGTCACGGTGGCCCGGCCGGCGGTCACGGAGCGGCGGCGGGTTCGGCGGGCTCGGCCGCATCTCAGGGTACGGTCGGCACACACGCCGCCTCCCAGCCCGGCTCCCAGGGCCGTACGGCATCGCACGGCGGTTCCCACGACGACCGGGACGCCCAGGAGCCTGGCCCAGGCCAACCTCCGGCCGCGTCCCCCGGCCACCAGACCACGGACGAGTCCTGGCCCGACGCCCCGGACGACTTCGGCCCCGGCTCCCCGCCGACCCCCGACCCGACGCAGACCGTGCCCGTAGTACAAAACGCAGGCGGCGCCGCACCGGCTGGGGGCTCTCCGGGAGGCGGTACGGGCTTGGCCGCCGCGAGGTCGGCGGCGAGGGCCGCTGCTCAGGCGGGCCCTCGCGTCCCGTCCGCCCGTGGCGGCGCCGCGGCCTGGCCGGAGACGGTCCCCGTGCGCAACAAGGTCCCGGATTCGGACGACGTCGACCCCTTGAACGACGCGGACGCCGACGTGGACGCGGTCTCGGGCATGGCCCTGCTCGAACGTGAGCTGGGCGCCCAGGTAATCGGCGAAATCAACCACACCTGACCCGGCGACGCACCCTTAGGCAACCGCGACACGCCACCCTACGACGCCGCGCTCGGCACTGGGACGGCCATCTCCGCTCATGCTCGCTCGGGGCGATGGCTCGATGAACGCGCTCGGCAGTGGACGGCCGTCTCCGCTCGTGCTCGCTTGGGCATGGTTGCTCTACGGACTCCTCCGCCGGGGTAGGCATGCCGCTTGGCGTCGCCCTTCGAGCGGCGCCTGGCCCGGGTGGGCGACGTCGAGCGCCGTGGTCGCCGTCCCAGTCGGGCGTGCCGGTCAAGCAGCACCACCCAGACGGCCAAGATTGCGACGTTACGGTCTGGACCCGCGCGGCCGAGTGGCGTTGAGGTGGAGGTCCGCAGTGACGACGGCGGGCGGCGTTCTCCCGTGCTCCGCCGTAACAAATGAAGCCGTAAAGGGGTTACACGCACAGGCGGGAGCGGGCGGCGGCGGAGCGGGGGTCGGTGGGGGGAAGGGAGGCGAGGCGCTCCAGGACCTCGTAGTCGTCGTGGCCGTTGCAGGTCTGCGCGTACGCCCACAACTCGTCCGGCGAGCCGTGACGCAGCAGACACGCACGCACCTGGGCTTCCAGCTCGTCGCGTTCGCGGCGGATCTCCGCCGACTCCGAGCGCAGCAGCAGCGGGCCTGTGTACGCGCGGGCCAGCGCGCGCGGGTCGTTCGCCGACAGGTTGCGCCGCACCTCCAGGAAGTCGGCCTCCACAGGGCAGGTCAGCCGGTACGGCTTGCCCGCGATGGCTTCCCCGAGCTGGGTCCGCAGCCGGTGGATCTCCGCCCGGATCGTCACCGGATTGCCCTCGTCCCCGTAGAGATGGAACGAGAGCTGCTCGGCCGTCAGCCCGTGCGGATGCAGCGCCAGCAGGGTCAGGATCTCCGCGTGGCGGAGCGACAGGGGCCGGTCGAGGTCGCCGAACGTGGCCCTGGGTGGCCTCTCGCCGAGGAAGGAGAGGGCGAGGGTGGGAGGCATGGCCGAGGGCGTGGGCCGCATGAGGAAACCGTCGGAGAACGGCTCGAGCACGGCGGCGGACCCGTCGGCGAGTATCACCCGGCGGCCGGTGAGGCGGAGGCGCTCGCCCAGGTCGCCCGCCGGGTCGCCCAAGAGGACGCGGCCGCTCGCCGACAGGAGCACCCCGGGCCGTCCGCGCAGGGACTCGAAGCGGCGGCGCAGGCGTTCGTCGCGCTCGTGCATGCGCAGCGCGAGCTGGGTCTCCGCGAGCTTGGCCGTGGCGGCGACCAGGGCGACGGTGGCTGGGTGCAGGCTGCGCGAGGTGCCGCTGACGTCGACGCAGCCGATGATCAAGCCTGAGTCCGGATCGGTGATGGGGGCGGCGCTGCACGACCAGATGTGCAGCGCCCGCATGAGGTGCTCCTCGGAATAGACGTGTACGGGCCCGCCGGCGGCGAGGGCGGTGCCGATGCCGTTGGTGCCGACGGTGTCCTCGGTCCATTGGTGCCCGTCGGAGAGGCCGATCTGGTCGGCGCGGCGCATGATCGCGTGGCTGCCGTCACGCCACAGAATCCGGCCGTCACCATCTGTGACGATCAGTACTTCGTCGGCCAGGCCGGCGAGCGTCTGGGCGATCATGGGCAGCAACGGCCGCAGGGGGTGGGCCTGGCGAACGTCCTTTATGCGAGAAAGGTCGTAAACCAGGGGCGCGCCCTTGCTTTCCGGGTCGATCCCAGCCTCCAGAGACCGTTGCCAGGATGCGGTGATCAGGCGGCGGGGCAACTCCGGCCAGGCGCGGCCAGTCACAGCCGCTTCGTGTGCTCCGCGCAGAAGACGGGAGTACGCGTGGAGATGGGCGTAACTCATCGGTCACTCCAAGTAGTCATCTAGAGCATCCGTCTTGGGAGCCATTCGCGCAACCCGTTCAGGGGATTGCAGAGGGTGATTGAATGAACGCAACCTGTGTGCAACGTTCGGCTCGTTAGTGTCCTGGCTCAACGCGTCGGCGTGGTGCGGCCGCTCCGCCGACGTGGTGGCCGGGTCTCGGACGCTGGAGGGGGGCCGAGATCCGGCCAAAAACATCCCATAGGCGGGGGCACCCCAGTACATGACGCCGCCCAAACCCCGTAGGCTCGTGGAGTCAAGAATGCGGAGCCACGAGGAGCGCACCACGGTGAACCCAGGGGATGTCAACCTGCAGCAGCTGCTGGAGCAGGCCCAGCTCATGCAGCAGCAGCTTGTGAGCGCCCAGCAGGAGCTCAACGACGCGCAGATCGAGGGCTCGTCAGGCGGCGGCCTGGTCACTGCCGTCGTCAACGGTTCGGGCGAGCTGCTCGAGCTCAAGATCGACCCGAGCGTGATCGACGCCGGAGACCCGCAGGACACCGCCGACACGATCGCCGACCTGGTGATCGCGGCCGTCCGCGACGCCGTCCGCGCTGCCGCCGACCTGCAACAGGAGAAGCTCGGACCGCTGGCCCAAGGGCTGGGCGGTGGCGGCCTCGGACAGCTGCCAGGGTTCTAGGCATGTACGAAGGGGTCGTCCAGAACCTGATCGACGAGCTCGGCCTGCTGCCCGGCGTCGGTCCCAAGAGCGCGCAGCGGATCGCGTTCCACCTGCTGGCGGCCGATCCAGCCGACGTCAAACGGCTGGCGCACGCGTTGCTGGAGGTCAAGGAGAAGGTCCGGTTCTGCCGGGTCTGCGGCAATGTGGCCTCGGAGGAAGAGTGCCGTATCTGCCGCGACCCGCGCCGCGACACGCATGTGATCTGCGTGGTCGAGGAGTCGAAGGACGTCGTGGCGATCGAGAAGACGCGTGAGTTCCGCGGCACCTACCACGTGCTCGGCGGCGCGATCAGCCCGATCGACGGCATCGGCCCCGACGACCTGCGCATACGCGAGCTCATGACGCGCCTGGCCGACGGCCGGGTCACGGAGCTCATCCTCGCCACCGATCCCAATCTCGAGGGCGAGGCGACTGCTACCTACCTCGCCCGTCTGGTCAAGCCGATGGGCATCAAAGTGACACGACTGGCCAGCGGTCTGCCTGTGGGCGGTGACCTCGAATACGCCGACGAGGTGACCTTGGGCCGCGCGTTCGAAGGACGGAGGCTGCTGGATGTCTGACCAGTGGAGCGCCCTCGCGGAAGAGATCTCCGGGCACGCGCAGGACTACGTTGACGGCCTGACCAGGGTGGCGGGCGGCGAGGGCGGCGACGCCATCTGGTCGCTGCTGCTGGTGGAGGTCGCGCAGGTGAGTCTGGCGGGCGCCAAGCTCGGGGCCAACCAGGACGTGATCCTCGCGGGCAACAACGAGCCGCCGATGAGCGAGGACCCCGACATCGACGGCGTGCGCACCGCGCTGGCCGAGCGACTGGAGGCCGTCGACGACTACGCCGAGGTGTTCGACCCGTACAAGGACACCGGCGTCACCCCGTACCGGCTCTCGGACGACCTGACCGCGGTCGCCGCCGACCTCATCCACGGGCTGCGCCACTACCACGCGGGGCGTCCCCACGAGGCGCTCTGGTGGTGGCAGTACTCCTACTTCAACACCTGGGGCAACCACGCGGGCGCCGCGATGCGCGCGCTGCAGGCCCTGGCCGCGCACTCGCGCCTCGACGTGGCCGAGGAGACCACCGCGGTCTGATCATCCACATAGTGGTACGGCCCATTCGGCACATGAGAGGCCCCCAGTAGACTGACAGCTCACAGTCCAAACCGGGAGACTCTCGTGGCGCTCGTTGTGCAAAAGTACGGTGGTTCGTCCGTCGCCGACGCGTCCTGCATCAAGCGGGTCGCGCAGCGGATCGTCGCGACGAAAAAAGCCGGCAACGACGTGGTCGTGATCGTCTCCGCCATGGGCGACACGACGGACGAGCTGCTCGACCTGGCCGAGCAGGTGTCGCCGCTGCCCCCGGGCCGCGAGCTCGACATGCTGCTGACCTCGGGCGAGCGCATCTCGATGGCCCTGCTGGCGATGGCGATCGCCAACCTCGGCCACGAGGCCCGTTCGTTCACCGGCTCGCAGGCAGGTGTGATCACCGACTCGACACACGGCAAGGCGCGCATCATCGACGTGACGCCCAGCCGCATCCGTGAGGCGGTCGACCAGGGCAACATCGCGATCGTGGCCGGGTTCCAGGGCGTGTCGCAGGACACGAAGGACATCACCACGCTGGGACGCGGCGGGTCCGACACCACGGCGGTGGCGCTGGCGGCGGCCCTGCAGGCCGACGTG
>NZ_JBFAMX010000046.1:0-36477 GCF_040659615.1 Nonomuraea sp. NPDC049784 | reverse complement strand
TCGTACGCGGCGGCAGCGGCGGCGTCGGCGTCGCGGCGGTGCAGCTCGGCAGGGCACTCGGCGCCCACGTCACCGCGCTCGCCGGGGCACGCAACCTCGACCTCGTCCGCGACCTCGGCGCCCACGAGGCCTATGACTACGCCACCACGCGGCCTGCGGATCTGCCGTGGTTCGACGTGGTCATGGACACCGTCGGCACCGACCACCCCGCCTACCGGCGCCTCCTGACCCCGACGGGTCGCATGCTGGCGATCGCCTTCGACGTCAACCGGATCGCCGCGTCCCTGTCGTACGTCGCCGCCTCCACCGTGTACGGCCGGCGGCGCGTGCGCTTCTTCAGCGGCCGGCCCACCCACCGCCTCTTCGCCGACCTCACCCGGTACGTGGAGACCGGCGCCATCCGCCCGGTCGTGGACACCGTGTTCCCCCTGGAAGAGATTGCCAAGGCGCACCGGGCCCTGGAGGCGGGCGGCGTGAGCGGCAAGATCATCGTCCGCATCGTCTGAGACCCGGCGCCCCGGTCAGCTCGGGGCGGGGCCGCCGGCGCCGCGCCAGGGGTCGTAGTCGACCTCCAGCGGCTCCTGCTCCGGCCGCTGCTCCTCCGGGACGTGCTGGAGGTTGACCCGGACGCGATACCACACGCTGCTGCGCCCCCGCATGCCGTCCACCAGCACGTCGGCGGGCTCCAGCCGGGCCGCGACCTCAGGATGGCGGGCCTTCCACCGCTCGAACCCGGCCAGCGCCTCGTCCTTGTGCTCCGCCCGCGCGATCTCGATGACGGGCATGGTCTGCTGCCTGCGCCCCGTGCCCTTGGGCGGCTTGGGCGCGGGCCCGAGCTCCTCAGCCAGCGCCAGGAGCCCGTCGAGCGAGCCGGGGTGCAGGTCCATGTCGTCCCACGGGTCGCCGGCCGAGGCCAGCCGCTTGGGCACGGTGTCGATCGTGAACGCCTCGGGCCGGCAACCGGGCACCTCGTCCCAGGTCAGCGGCGTCGAGACCCGGGCGTCCTGCACGGCGCGCACCGAGTAGGCGGAGGCCACCGTGCGGTCGTAGGCGTTCTGGTTGAAGTCGACGAACACGCCGTGCCGCTCCTCCTTCCACCACCGGCTGGTGGCCAGCTCGGGCGCCCGCCGCTCGACCTCGCGGGCCACCGTCTCGGCCGCCTTGCGCACCTTCGCGAACGGCCAGCGCCGCTCGATCCGGGCATACACGTGGAATCCCCGCGACCCGGACGTCTTGGGCCAGGCGACCAGCCCGTGGTCGGCCAGCACCTCGCGCGCCACCTGGGCGGTCGCCAGCACGTCGGCCCACTCGACGCCGGGCACCGGGTCGAGGTCGATGCGCAGCTCGTCGGGCCTGGACAGGTCGTCGGAGCGCACCGGATGGGGGTTGAGGTCGACGCATCCCAGATTGACCACCCAGAGCAGCTGGGCCAGGTCGGTGCAGACCACCTCTTCCGCGCTGAGGCCCGAGCGGTATCTCAGCTCGGCCACCTCGATCCAGTCGGGCCGCTTGGCCGGGGCGCGCTTCTGGAAGAAGGCCTCCTGCTCGATGCCGTGCACGAACCGCTTGAGCACCATCGGCCGCCCGTAGGCGCCCCGCAGCGCCGCCTCGCCCACGGCCTGGTAGTACTTGATCAGGTCGAGCTTGGTGTGACCGGTCTGCGGGAAGACCACCTTGTCGGGGCTGGTGATGTGGACCTCGCGCCCGGCGACCTCGATGACAGGCATAGGGCCACCATACGCGGGGCCACCGACAAGGCTCAGGGCGTCAGTTCGGCGCGGCGGGCGCGGCTGCGCGACTCCAAGTAGGCCAGGCCGAGCCGCTGGTGCGTGGCGATGGCCGCCTGGTTGTGCTCGAGCGCCTTCTCCGTTCGCCCGAGCCGGAGCGCGAGCTCGGCCAGCACGTCCTGCACGGAGCCCAGGGCCGCGCTGCCCGTGCCCATGACGACGGGCTGGCCGGCGATCGGCAGCAGCCGCTCGTACATCTCCCCGGGGTCGGGGGTGCCGAGCTGGGCGGACACGAGACCCCAGACAGGGAAGAAGAAGTCCGCCGACCAGTCCTCCCGCAGGTCCACACCCCACCGTTCGAGGAGCTGCCGCGCCTGCTCGGTGCGGCCCACGTCCAGGGAGGCCAGGATGGCGAGCGGGCGCACCATGCTCATGAGCGGACGGTCGCCCGCGGCCACCAGCTCGTCCAGCATCTCCGCCACCCGGCCCTGGCCGCGCCGGCACGTGTAGAGGACGCCGAGGTGGCGGGCCTCCTGGCCCCACAGGCTCGCTCCGAAGGAGATCGTGGGGAAGTGCTCGGCCAGCGCCTCCGCCTCCGCCCACCGGCCGTGCAGGGCGTGGTCGGCGGTCTGTGCGACGCGGACCATGGCCTCCAGCTCGGGCCGGTCGACCTCGTGCAGCAGCTGCTCGCAGCGGGCCAGGTCCCTGCTCCACTCGGCCAGCTCGCCCGCGCGCAGCAGGCACGCCATGCGCAGCACCCGCGCCACCAGCCTGGCCTCCCTGGGCAGCCCGGGGACGGCCAGCATCTCCTCGGCCGCCGCCAGCCGCTCGCGGTTGCGACCGGGTACGAAGCTCGTGATCAGGTAGTTGTTGAGCGCCCTGGCCAGCAGCATGCCGTCGCCGGAGCGGCGGGCCAGGTCGACCGCCTCGAGCGCCAGCCGCTCGCCCTCGGCGCGCCGCGGGCCGTAGTGCAATTCGATGCCGAGCGTGCCGAGGAGCGCGGCCCTGGACCGGTCGTCGAGGTCGCCGGCCAGGAGGTCCTCCAGGAGCGCGACCATGCCCTCGTCCACGACGCCGTACGGGCGCCAGTTCCACACCGACAGGCCGCCGAAGACCGAGACGGCCGCCACCAGCGCGTCTCTGTCGCCGAGCCGCTGGGCCTGGGCGACGGCTTCGTTCAGGTCGCGGTAGGCGCCCTCGGCGTCGCCCAGGGTGCGACGGGCCTGGCCCAGCTCGGTCAGCACGCGGCAGCGTTCGGACGAGTCGCCGGGCGGGAGATGGTCGAGCGCCAGCTCCCACAGCTCGACGGCCTCCTCGTAGCCGTGCCGCTCCGCGGCCTGCCGGGCGGCCCGCGTGGCGTACGTGACGGCCTTGGGGGCGCCGCCCAGCCTGGCCGCGGCGGCGAAGTGGCCCGCCAGGATCACAGGATCGGCGCCGGGCACGGTCTCCAGGTGTTCGGCTGCCCGCAGGTGCAGGCGGGCGCGGTCCAGCCTGGTGAGCCCCGCGTCGAGGGCCTGACGTACCAGGGCGTGGGAGAAGCGGTAATCGGCGGACTCGGCGAGCAGTCCGGCGGCCAGCGCGGGCTCCAGCTGCGACATGACCTCCTCGACCGGGCGGTCCACGAGAGCGGTCAGCAGGTCCAGCTCCACCTCGCGGCCCGCGACCGCGGCGGCTCTGAGCAGCTCCTGGGTGGGCTCGGGCAGGCGGGCCAGCCTGCGTTCGATGACGTCGCGGGCGCCCGGAGGGACGAGGTGGCGCTCACGTTCCGGGAGACGGAGCAGCTCGGCGAGGTAGAACGGGTTGCCGCCCGACCGGTCGAGCAGCTCCTGCGGGTCGGCCGCCACGTCGTGCAGGCGCAGGTAGTCGCGTATGCCCGAGGCGTCGAACGGCTCTAGCGGGAGCCTGCGGCCCTCCCTGGCCAGCGCGCCCAGGGTCTCGCGCAGCTGCTCCGGGTGGTCGCCCGGCTCCGGTCTGAGCGTGGCGACGACGAGCGCGGAGGTCCTCGCCAGCTCGCCCGCGACGTGGCCGAGCAGCTTCAGCGAGGAGGCGTCGGCCCAGTGCAGGTCCTCGAGCACCGCCAGCAAGGGGCCTTTGCGCAGCTCGGTCAGTACGGCGTCGTACAGGTCGAACAGCTCGGCGTGCGGGCGTGGAGGGATCAGGCCCGCCCTGGTCCAGGGCCAGAACGCCGGAGCGGTGCCGCCGTCGAGGCATCGCCCCCATTCCACCCTGAAGCCCCTGGCGGCGGCGAGGTCGGCGGCGGCCCTGGCCAGGCTCGTCTTCCCGATGCCCGCCTCGCCGGTGACCAGGACCAGCCCGCCCCGGCCCCGCCTGGCCTCGGACAGCAGCTCCTCCAGGGCCCCCAGCTCGCCCTCCCTGGCCACGAGCCTGTCCCCGTCGAGGACGGGCGCGGGCCTGGCGCTGTCCGCGGGCGCCGCCTCGCCTCTCGCTGGCGTTCCCGCGTCCAGTTCGGGCGCCTGCTCGAACACGGCCTGCTCCAGCCGCCTCAGCTCAGGCCCCGGCTCGATCCCCAGCTCGCCGGCGAGCAGAGCGCGCACCCTGCGCAGCGCCGCGAGCGCGTCGGCCTGACGCCCCGCCCGGTACAGCCCGACCACCAGCAGCCCCCACGCCCGCTCCCGGTAGGGATGTGCCTCGGTCAGCGCCTCCAGGTCGGGCACGCTGGCCTCTCCCAGCGCCAGCCGGGCCTCGAGCCGGTCCTCCTCGGCCGCGAGCCGCAGCTCGCCCAGCCGCGCGGACGCCACCGGCGCCAGATCGGGGAACTCGGCCAGCGGCTCCCCGCGCCACAGCGCGAGCGCCCGGTCCAGCACCCGGGCCGCCTCCGCGTGCCGCCCCTGCTTCATCAGGCGCGCGCCGTCGGCGGCCCAGGCGGCGAAGCGGCCCACGTCGGTCTGGCCGGGCGTGACGTTCAGCAGGTAGCCGGGCTCGCGGGTGAGCAGCACCTGAGGCGGCGTGCGCGGCTTGCGGTCCGGCTCCAGCACCCGCCGCAGATGCGAGACGTACGCCTGCAGCGTCGCCGTCGCCTTGGCCGGCGCCTCCCCCGCCCACAGCTCCTCGATCAACCGGTCGAGCGGGACGACGCGGCCAGGCTCGAGCCCCAGCCTGGCCAGGACCGCCCGCTGCTTGCGGGTGCCCAGGTCGAGCCGGTTGCCCTCGTCGTCGTCCACCTCAAGCGGGCCGAACAGTCTGAACTCCACGAACCCCAAGTCAACCCCAACTCCTCCTCAAGTCCTAAAACGCACCCTGGATGCATGAACGAACTGAAGAATCTGACGAACGGCCGCGTGTTCCTCCCCGGCGACGAGGGTTTCGACGAGGCGCGCCAGCCGTGGAATTTGGCCGTCGACCAGCCGGTGCGCGCGGTCGTCGAGGTGGCCGACGCCGACGACGTGGCGGCCGCGGTCGGTTACGCCCGCCTACACGGGCTGGCGGTGACCGCGCAGCCGAGCGGCCACGGCCCCTCCGGCGACACCGAGGGCACGATCCTGCTGCGTACCCGCGGGCTCGGCGGAGTGGAGATCGACAACGGGGTGGCCCGCGTCGGCGCGGGCGTGAAGTGGGGCGAGGTGCTGGCCGCGGCGAGCCCGCTCGGATTGACCGGCCTGGCGGGCAGCTCGCCCGTGGTGAGCGTGGTCGGGTACACGCTGGGCGGCGGGCTGAGCTGGTTCAGCAGGAAATACGGCTTCGCGGCCGACGCCGTGCGGGCCTTCGACGTAGTGGACGCCGAGGGCACGCGGATCAGGGTGACGGCCGATCGGGATCCGGAGCTGTTCTGGGCGCTGCGGGGCGGCGGCGGCGACTTCGCGATCGTGACGGCGATGGAGTTCGAGCTGCGTCCCGCCCCCTTGTTGTACGGCGGGCGAATCATGTGGCCGATCGAGCGGGCGCCCGAGGTGCTGGACGCCTTCCGCGAGGTCACCGCGTCCGCGCCGGACGAGCTGACGGTCTGGTTCGACCTGCTGCAGATCCCCGGCGGTTCCGGGTTCGTCATGATCGACTGCACCTACCTGGGCGAGGAGCCGGGCGGGCTGCTGCGGCCCTTCGACCTGATCGGCGGTGCTCTCAGCGACAGCAGGAGGCTGCTGCCGGTCGCCGAGCTGGGCTCCATCTGCGACGAGCCCACCGACCCCTCGCCGGGGGCGAGCCGGTGCGAGCTGCTGACCGGGCTGGACGACCAGGTGGCCGGCGTGCTGCTGGGCGAGCCGATCGACCCGCTGATCAGCCTGCAGATCCGGCATCTGGGCGGCGCGCTGACCAGGCCCGCGGACGGTGGCGGCGCAGCGGGCCACCTGGACGAGCCGTACCTGCTCTACGGGATCGGACTGCCTTCCGAGGCGACGGCCGAGCGCCTCGAGCGGCTGGGCAAGGCGCTGGTGCCGTTCACCAGCGGACGCAAGCCGTTCACGATGCTGCACGGAGGCGAGCAGGCCGCGGCGGCGTTCCCGCGCGAGTCGCTGGCCAGGTTGCGCGACCTCAAGCGGTCCCGCGACCCGCACGGCGTGATCAGGGCGAACTTCCCCGTCCTGGGCTAGATGTCGCCGAAGTCGCCGTGGCGGCCCGCGCCCGATGCGAACCGGGCGGCGCCGCCCACGGCGTCGGGCAGCGAGACGAGACCATGCCGGAGCTCGTTCCGCATCGCCTCCTCCTCGCTCAGCCCGTACTGCTCCAGCGCCGACAGCCGGTCACCGCGCAGGCAGGTCTGCGGGAAGCGGACGATCTCGCGGGCCAGCTCCTCGGCGCGCAGCCTGGCGGTGCCGTCGGGCACGAGCCGGTTGGCCAGCCCCCACTCGTACGCCTCGCGCCCCTCGACGGCGCGGCCGGTGAGGATCATGTCCATGGCCCGCGAGGCGCCGATGAGCCTGGGCAGGCGTACGGTGCCGCCGTCGATCAGCGGCACCCCCCATCTCCGGCAGAACACCCCGAACACCGCCCCCTCCTCGGCCACCCGCAGGTCGCACCAGAGGGCGAGCTCCAGCCCGCCCGCAACGGCGTGGCCTGCCACGCCGGCGATGACGGGCTTGGTCAGGCGCATCCTGGTCGGGCCCATCGGCCCGTCGCCCTCCTCGCCGACGTGGTTGTCGAGCGCCTTGAGGTCGGCGCCGGCACAGAACGTGCCGCCCTCGCCCCACAGCACCGCCACGGCGGCGTCGGAGCCCTCGAAGTCACGGAACGCGTCCGTCAGCGCGTCGGCGGTCTTGCGATCGACCGCGTTGCGCGCCTCGGGCCTGCTGATCACCACGGTGGTGACCGGTCCCTCACGCTCCACGCGTACGGTCATGCCACCCTCCTCGGGAAAGCGTGCGGTTTTCCTCGGGAAACGTGCCGAGCGTACGCTCATGTGAAGGTCCCGACCACCGACAAGCCACGCTACGGCCGGCGCATTTCCGATGTCACAGCCGGAAGCCGTGCTCTCGCTCCAGGTACTACGGTAGTGCCCTGCGAGGGAGCACCAACCGGATCTATACCTCTAAAGCGGACAGCCGTGGACCGAATGGAACTTCGCTTCGCCGGACGGGCACGCCACCTTCCGCTTCACCACGGAGGACGACGGCGAGACGATCCTGCAGTGGCGGCGCATCGGCGACCACTCCATCTACGACCGCCCCTGAGCGCGGCCGCTGCGGCCTGAGCGTATGCCGCAGCTCGACTTCGCCACCCGGTTACCGGCTGGATCACCGTCCAGCAGACGGCATCGTTGATCATGCGCGAAGTATGCCGGGCGGGGCCGACGATTTGTCGTTCGCTGTTGCTATGAATTGCGCCATCATCAGAATTTCGCAGAACAGGGTGTTCGATGGCATCAGTGGTGTTTCGCGATGAGACGGCGACCGGCCGGGCGTTAGAGGAGTTCTCCCTCCCGGACCTTCCTGAGCGGATCTCGGCCCGCGAGCTCGTACGGCTCCGCGTCCGCGAGGAGGTGGCCCGCTACAACGCCGCCCCGTCCCAGCACTTCCGCGGCCTGGTCAAGCCGACCGACGCCGAGGCCGAGCTGAACGGCTACCGGATGCGCACCGCCCGCAGGCTCGACTGGGAGAGGCAGGCCGACGCCGCCGAGGCCGCGTTCGCCCGCAACGGTTTCCTGCTGCTGATCGGCGACCGGCAGATCGAGGACCTCGACGAGGAGATCGACCTGACCGCCGATCCGGTGGTGTCGTTCGTCAAGCTCGTTCCCCTGGTCGGAGGCTGACATGGACGCGTGGGGTCACCTGAGCCAGGCCGACAAGGAGGAGTTCGCGCGGCTGGACCGGGCTTTCGAGGAGGGAAAGCCGATGGCCGGCGAGCCCGACGAGACCTTCGGCATATGGGCGGTGGACCGATTCTGCGCCGTCCCGGCCGACCCGCGCCGCCGCGAGCTGCTCCGCCAGGTGTCCGAGAACGTGCTGACCTGGTCCAGGAACACGGTGGCCGGTCTGTGGCGCCTGGTCTACTCAGGGCCTCAGGACGACGCCGATCTCTACCAGGTGCCGCTCGCCGCCACCGCCTCGATCTCCTACCCCGAGCGACGGATCGCGCTGGACTGGGTGCCCGAGGGCTTCCGCCGGTATCGCCCGCAGGCGTGGGAGATCCTGCGCGGCACGGTGACGGAGCTGCTGACCGAGCCGGAGACCGGCGATCCCGCCGCGGCCGTCCGCAACGTCATGTGGGAGGACGACCCGTTCGCGATCCGGCTGGCCGCCAAATTCGCCTCCCGGCTCGCCTCCCCCGAGGTCCTGCCGCTGCTGCGGCACTGCGCCACCGCCACCGCCTCCAAGCCCAGCCCCACGTGGCTCAAGCGGACCGCGGCCCTGCTGAACGCGCCGGCCGCCGACGTGATCGCCGACGTCCTCCGCCAAGTGGCCGCCCATCGCGAGGCGACGTTCCGGCACCCGTACCGCGACGTGGAGTGGACCGAGACCGTCTTCCTGCGCGAGCGCACCGCCGTGCCGCTGCGCGGCATGGTCTGGACGTGCGAGCTGATCGACGAGCCGTGGGTGACCGCGCTGCTCGGCGACGTCGCCGTGACCTGCGGCACCGGCATCGGCGGGTCGGGTGCCAACGCCCGCAGCGAGCTGCTGGCCAACGCGGCGATCGGGGTGCTGGCCCGGCGCGGCGGCCTCGATGTGGTCGCCCAGCTGGCGCGCGTGCAGGCCAAGGTACGCAAGAAGACCATCCTGGCCGGGGTGAACCGCACGCTGGAGGCGGTCGCCGAACGGACCGGGCTGTCACCCGAGCGGTTGATGGACCGCACCGTCCCGACGTTCGGCCTCGGCCCCGACGGCACTCGTACCGAGCACGGTCTCCGGCTGTCGCTGGACGGCACCGTCACCTACGAAGGCCGCAAGACCATTCCCAAGGCCGTCGACCGGGACCTGCTCGCCGAGTTCAAGGCCACCGCCAAGGAGTTGAGGAAGGCGCTGCCCGCCGAGCGCTTCCGCATCGAGCGCGCCCTGGCCACCGAGCGGATCTGGCGCTGGCGCGAGGTGTGCGAGTACTACCTCGACCACCCGGTCACCGGCGCCTTCGGCCGCGCCCTGATCTGGGAGATCCTCCAGGGCCCCGCCGGGCTCCCGGTCCAGGTCGACGGCGCCTGGGAACTGACCGACCCGGCCGGCCGCCGCATCCAGCCGCGCCCGGACACACCCGTTCTCCTGTGGCATCCGATCGCGCACTCGGCGGACGAGGTCCGTGCCTGGCGCGACCACCTGATGGAGATCGGCCTGCGCCAGCCGTTCAAGCAGGCCTTCCGCGAGGTCTACCTGCTCACCCCGGCCGAGGAGGAGACCCGCGACCACTCGCGCCGCTTCGCCGGCCATCTGCTGCGCTACGGCCAGGCCAAGGCGCTGCTCACCGGCCGTGGCTGGACCGGCCTGTCGCTGGGCCACTGGGGCTGGGTGTACGGGTCCGGCGAGTCCGAGGCCACCAAGGAGCTTTCCGGCGGCCTGACGGCGCACTGGGACTTCCACCTCGACGCGGATTCCGGCGAACGGGACGACTACGGCACCGCCTCCATCTGCGTCAGCGGCGTCATCCACTTCACCGGCGGCATGCGGGCCCGCGTGCCGCTGGCCGAGGTGCCGGCGCTCACCTTGTCGGAGACGCTGCGTGACGCCGATCTGGCCGTCGGCGTCACCTCCACTGGCCTGGACCCCGAGGGACACGGCGAATACTGGCAGTCCTACGGCTTCGGCGACCTGACCGAGTCCGCCCAGGTCCGCCGCGACGCCATGGCCAGGCTGCTGCCCCGCCTGGCCATTGCCGACCGTTGCACGCTGACCGACCGCTTCCTGCACGTTCGGGGGGATCTGCGCACGTACAAGATCCACCTGGGCTCGGGCAACATCCTGATGGAACCCAACGACGCCTACCTGTGCATCGTCCCCCGCGGCTCCGGCGACCAGGTCTTCCTGCCCTTCGAAGAGGATGGCGGCATGCTGTCGATCATCTTGTCGAAGGCGTTCCTCCTGGCCGCCGACACCGCGATCGGCGACCCCTCCATCACCCGCCAGATCAGAGGCTGAGCGCTCACACGAGGAGATCGTCGACGCGGAACCTCGCACTCGGCACAGTGGGCGATGACAGAATGCGACCATCCGGCCACCCCGAGCGAAATACTTCAACACCACCGGCCCGTGCGATTCGCGACGCCACTACATGCTGCCCCCCACGCCGCGACTCCCCAGGCACGGGTGCTCATCGAGATGGGCCGCTATTTCGTGCTGCACGCGCCCCGGCAGACCGGCAAGACGACCGTGCTGGACACCCTGGCATCCGAGCTCACCGCCGAGGGCGACATCGCCGCCCTGACGTTCTCCTGCGAACGCGCCAAGGCGGAGACGACTACGCCGCCGCAGAGTCGCTTCTGCTGGATTACCTCCGCGAAGCCGCCGAGTGGGCGCGATGGCCGGACGAGTTGCTGCCGCCGGATCCCTGGCCGCCAGTCACACCGGGCAGCCGGTTCGGTTCGGCGCTGAGCGAGTGGTGCCGCCGCTGCCCGAGACCTCGGGCGGCGAACCCGGCCGGTCGAACCCCGCCAGCCCGTTCAACATCATCGCCGAGTCACTGCGCCTGAGCGACTTCACCACCGACCAGATTGCCGAGCTGTACGGCCAGCACACCGGCGGTCCAGCGAGCCGTGCAACTCCACCAGGATCTCCCGGCGGGACGGCTCGCGGCCCTTGCCCTTGCGGAAGCTCATGGCCGCCATCATCCTCGCCGGGGCCCTATGAGATCGAGTGAATATCCGGCACGTCAGAGGGCGACGGCTCCCTCTAGGAGGTCGTTGAACGGCTCCTCGGCCGCACGGTCGATACCGCGCAGCGGGCCGTGATCGGCGAGGTGCGCCTCGGCGTACAGGCGGGCCACGAGCGCCTTGCGGCCGTCGTCGAGCCCCCACGTGGCCTGGTCCTCCAGCAGCGCGGCGGCGTACACGTCGGCCATGAACTGCGCCAGCGGATACAGCCGCGCCTCTGCCACGGAGGGCTCCAGGGCGGCCCACGCCGAGAGAGCCTTGGCAAGGTCGTCGATGCGCGCGTGCACCAGGTCGGAGGTGGCCAGGTCGCGCAGGCGGTCGAGGAGGGGCAGGTGGGCCTGCTCCTTCACCATGGCGCGCCGCACGTCGAGGCAGAGGATGTTGTCGCCGCCCTCCCAGATCGGGTTGACCTGGGCGTCGCGCAGCAGCCGGGCCACCGGCCACTGCTCGATGTAGCCGTTGCCCCCGTGCACCTCGATCGCGTCGCTGGCCGCCGTCACGCCGAGCCGGGCGGCGCGGAGCTTGATCAGGGCGGGGGCGATGCGCAGGCGGGGGCCGACGTGGCCGTCGAAGACGAGGGCCTGGGCGGCCTCGACCTCGACGATCAGCTCGCCGAGCTTGCGGCGCATCAGCGGCTGGTCGATGAGCGGCCGTCCGAACGCCTCGCGTGCCCTGGCGTAGCAGATCGACTCCACGAGCGCGCGCCTGGCCACGCCGGCGCCCATCATGGCCACGCCGAGCCTGGAGGCGTTGGTGAGCTTCATCATGGTCCCGAGCCCCGAGCCGGAGCCCTCTCCCGACAGCGGGAAGGCCTCGGCGTCGGTGAACTCGACCTCTGCCGACGCGACCGACCTGGTGCCGAGCTTGTCCTTGAGCCGCCTGATCCGCACCCCGTTGCGGGTGCCGTCCCGGCGCTCCCACAGCACGAGGAACGGCGACACGGCCCCGTCAGGGCGCCTGGCCAGCACCACGAACGCGGAGCCGTTGGCGTTGGATGCGAACCACTTGAAGCCCGTCAGCAGCCACGCGTCGCCGGTGGGGACCGCCGTGGCCTCCAGCGCCGCAAGGTCCGAGCCGCCCGTCCGCTCGGTGAACATCTGAGCGGCCTCGCCGGAGTAGAAGCCGTTGGCGAAGATCTCCCGCACCCGTTCGCGTACGTCCTCCGGGGCGTACTTCTCGGCGAGGGAGACCACCATGTCCCCGCCCGTGCCGAGCGCGCAGCCCATCCCGATGTCGGCCTGGTCGAGCAGGTACGTCCAGGCGGCGGCGAGCGCGGCCGGGTTCGCCCCATGGGCCCGGGCCTCTTCGGCGAACGACGGCGAGGTGAAGTTGTCCTCCATGAGCGCCTGCCTGGCCGCCTGGAACGAGGGCGGCATGACGACCTGGCTGACGTCCCTGCCCCACTTGTCGTACTTCTCCAGCCGCGGCGGGTTGCGGTCGGTCTCCTCGGCACACTCGGCGACGAGCCCGCCCATCAGCGCGCCCAGCCTGTCCAGGTGCGGCTCGGCCCAGGCGAATCCCTCACCCAGGTGGCGCCGCATGAGCAGCCGCAGCGTGGGATCGCAGGTCCACCAGTTGCGGCCGGCCGCGCCCTGGTAGCGCTCGGTGGCGTAGCGGTCGCTGTGGTCGAAAGGTTCGATGAGATAGCGCCCCATACTCGCGAGTGTTACATATACTCGACACGCGATGGAAGAGCGTAACAACCTGAGCGCCAGATCGGCCGTGCTGAGCGCGCTGCTGGGCAGCCACCCGCCGCGCCTTCCGGCCCGTCATCTGGTGCACATCGGGGCGCTGTTCGGCATCGCCGAGGGCACCGTACGGGTGGCGCTGTCACGCATGGTCGCGGCGGGCGACCTCCTCCAGGACGGCCGCTTCTACACGCTCTCGGAGCGGCTCGTCGAGCGCCAGGCCCGGCAGGACGAGAGCCGCGACCCGCACACCAAACCGTGGGACGGCACGTGGGAGGTGGCCGTGGTCACCGCGGAGCGGCGGGCGCCCGCCGACCGGGCCGCGTTCCGGCACACCATGACCGCGCTGCGCCTGGCCGAGCTGCGCGAGGGCACCTGGATGCGGCCCGCCAACCTGGTGCGCGAGTGGCCGGAGACCGTCACCGCGCAGTGCACGCTGATCGACGGCCGCCCACACGGCGACCCCACTCCCCTGCTGTGGGACCTGGACGGCTGGGCGGCCGAGGCCCGCCGGCTCGAGCGGGCCCTGGAGCGGGCGGAGGGGCTGGCCGAGGGCTTCCTGGTCTCGGCCGCCGTGCTGCGCCACCTCCTGGCCGACCCCCTGCTCCCGGAGGAGCTGCTACCGGCCGACTGGCCGGGCGCGGAGCTGCGGGCCCGCTACGACGGCTTCGACCGCCGCTACCGCGAGGTGCTGTACGAGCACCTCAACCGTCTCAAGGACTGAGTCACAGGGGCACGCCGAAGATGATCCGCTTGTTCCTGAACTCGGTGACGCTCCACAGCTTCCCGCCCTGCACCGTCAGGTCCTCCGGCCCGACCGGGAAGCCCCTCGTCTCCAGCTTGCCGTCGGTGTGGACGAGCAGCTTGCCGTTGGCGGCCGCGCCGGCCGCCTGGCTCAGGTACCACTTCCCGCCCCACGAGACGGCCCCCTGGATCTTGGGCTGTCCCATCACGAAGGCGTCCTCGGGCTCACCGCCGGAAAGAGCGAGGGGCCAGCGGGCCACCCAGCCGCCCGGGTCGTTCTCCCGGTACTCGCCGCTGACCAGCCGCGGCGTGCCGCCGCTGCGGTCGATCGAGAGGAACGAGAAGTGCGGCCCCTCCTTCGCGACCCGCCAGAAGTCGGTCTGCGGCATCACGTACCGGTAGCCGAACGCGTGGAACTTGCCGTCGTGCCGCCCGATCCGTTTGGGGTCGCCCAGGTCGTTCTGGGCGGTACGCAGGTCGAGCACCCGGTTCAGGTCGAAGACGCGCAGCCCGCTCTTGGTGTCGGCGATGTAGACGAGGTCGCCGTCGCACGCGATGCCGCCCGCGTGGATGTTGATCGGCCCGTACGAACCATCCGGCTTCGCCTCGACCAGCAGTGCATGCTGATATTTCAGGGTTTTAGGGCTGAGGAAGGACACCCTGATGCCCCGCTCGCCCGCGTCCGGCTTGAAGTACCAGGTCGCCAGGAACGCCGGCACCCCGATGGAGCCGGACTCGTCGGAGCAGGTCAGCCCCTGCGGATACCAGTCGACGGTGTCCTCGTCCTTGTCGTCGAAGGCGTACCACTCGACGGGCCGCGGCCTCATCGACCCGATCGCGCCCGAGGCCCCCTTGTGTGCCGCGACCCGGTTGGCCTGCGCCAGCACCGCCTCGACGCCGGTGCTGCCGATCTCCCCCGCCAGCTTGGCCGCCCCTTCGGCCAGGTCGCCCGTCTCCCGCCGCAAGGCCAAGCGCGCCTTGTCCGTGGGAACCATCCCCGTTGCCGCCATTTGATCCTCACTTTGCCGTCCTTTGACCAAGTTTGACGGACGGCAAGCGACGGAGGTTTGCGTTCAGCGCCACAAATGTACCGGCAGCCCCGAAAGCGCCAGCTCGCGGTAAAGCTGTACGAGCCGCCCCCGGTCGCCGCGGAACCGCTCCAGTGCCTCGCGCTGCCACACCGCCCCCGTACGGCGCAGCCTGGTCCGCTGCGCGATCACGCCGAGCGCGCGGTCGGCGTCGGACGGCGTCACCCCGGCCGCGAGCAGCCCTTCCCGCGCCTCGGGCAGCAGCCGGAGCACGAGGTCGGCCGCCTCGAACTCGACGTCTTCGCCCGGCCAGGACAGCTTGGCGTCCAGCCCGTGCATGGCCGCGCGGTAGAAGTTCTGGTACGCCTGCGCGAACCGGTACCCGGTCAGATCCCGCTCCGCCTGCGACAACGTCAACCCGATCAGGAACGCCGTGTTCGCCGCCATGTCCGCGCACGAAGGCCCCGCCGGCAGCGCGCGCATCTCGATCCGCAGGTGGCCGCCGTCCGTCGGGTCGTAGACGGGCCGGTTCCACTGCCAGATCGTGCCCTGGTGCAGCCGCAGCTCGGGCACCTCGTACGGCTCCGCGTCGTCCGTGAGGCTGGGCATGACAGGGTCGTAGTCCCGCACGTACCGCTCGAACAGCTCGTAAGCGCCCTCACGCACCCAGTCGGAGCCGAACGTGACGCGCCCGTCCCTGCGCTCGCGCCGCTGCACGTCCCGGTCGTCGGCGGCCTCCTCCATCAGCGCGATCCGCGTCTCCTCCCACAGCTGCCTGCCCAGGAAGAACGGCGAGTTGCCGCACGCCGCCAGCACCGGGCCGATGGCGAGCTGGGCGGCGTTGAACAGCCGGGCGAACCGATCGGGCGGCGTACGCATGTGCACCTGCCAGGAGGTGTTGGCGCTCTCGAGGATCACGTCCTCCACCGAGAGCTCCAGATCGTCGATCTTGACCAGGAACGGCTCCAGCCGCAGCCGCCTGATGCCCCTGCTCATGGCCCGGTAGCGGTTCTGGTCGCTCATCGCGCCGACCGTGAAGTCCTCGGCGTCGAGCGTCGGCAGGATCCCGATGGGCAGCGCGCCGCCACCCTCCACGGCCTTGTCCACCTTGGTGATCGTCTCCTGCACCTCGTCGCCCAGCCGCGCGAAGGGCTCGCCGGCCAGGGGCGTCGGGGTCAGGTTCACCTCGAGGTTGTAGCGGCCCAGCTCGAGCACCACGCGCGGGTCGTCGAGGGCGTCGCGCACCTGGCTGTTGCGCGGCAGCGGCCGCCCCCGCTCGTCGATCAGGAACAGCTCCAGCTCGGCCCCGATGGTGGGCGGGCCCTGGCCGAAGCAGGGGGTTGCGAGCAGCTCGCGCAGTACGCCGAGCTGCTCCTGGATGCGTTCCCCGAAGGCGGCGTACTCCGCCTCGGTGAATCGCTCTTTATCCAGATCTCGTCCCATCACCCCCTTCTGTCCGATTCATTGGGCTTGACACCTCACCAAGGGAGCACGCCGGCATCCTCCAGGTACGCCCCGGTAGGGCCGTCGGCGTCGAGGGTCGCGAGCCGCACGGCGATGGCCGCCCCCTGCTCGGCCGTCCTGAACCCGGTGTGCCCGTTGAGGTCGGTGGCGCAGTAGCCGGGGTTGGCCGCGTTCACCTTGATCGGGGTGTCCATCAGCTCCTTGGCATAGCTGACGGTGATCATGTTGAGCGCGGTCTTGGAGGAGTTGTAGGGCAGGGCGTTGAACTGCCAGTAGGGGGTCTCCGGGTCCATCGCCATGGTCAGCGAGCCGAGCTCGCTCGTCATGTTCACGATCCGCCCGGCCTCCGACTGCCGCAGCAGCGGCAGCATGGCGTTGGTCACCGCCACCACGCCGAACACGTTCGTCTCGTAGACCTCCCTGACCGCCGCCACAGGGGTGGTGCTGGGGGTGATGGCGCTGATGTCGCCGCCGATCGCGGCGTTGTTGACCAGGATGTCCAGCCTCCCGTACTCCTGCTCGATCCACTTCGCGGCGGCGGTCACGCTCGCCTCGTCGGTCACGTCGAGCCGCACGTACGGCTGCCCGAGCCGCTCCGCGGCGGCCCGCCCGCGCTCCTCGTCCCGCGCTCCCACGATCGTGGTGACGTCCTGCCCGGCCAGCAGCCGCGCGATCTCGTAGCCGATTCCCTTGTTGGCGCCCGTGATGAGTGCGATCTTCGTCATGCCTCCACATTCACGCAGGTCGCAGTCGGTCCGGGAGAGACCTGGAGAGCCTGGTATCAGCGGTACCACCTACGTACAGGCCGCCATGACGGAGGATGGAGGACATGAACCGCGACGGACTCGCCGACTTCCTGCGCATCAGGCGCGCCCACGTCACCCCGGCCGGAGTGGGTCTGCCGGCCGGGGACCGGCGCCGCACGCCAGGACTGCGGCGCCAGGAGGTCGCGCAGCTGGCGGGCATGTCGATCGACTACTACATCAGGCTGGAGCAGGGCAGGGGCCCGCATCCGTCGCGGCAGATCCTCAACGCGCTGGCCAGGGCGCTCATGCTGAGCCAGGACGAACGCATCCACCTGTTCCACCTGGCAGGCCAGGCCGTGGAGGCCCCGCAGATCAGAGAGGACGTACCCGAGAGCCTGCTGCACCTTATCTCCTTCCTCGAGGAGGTCCCCGCGTACGTGCTGGACGCCCGCTACGACATCCGCGCCTGGAACCCCCTGGCCAGTGCCCTCATGGGCGGCCTCGAAAGCGTGACGGACGAGAACAGGAACGTCATCCGCTGGGTCTTCATGTCCCCCGACATCGCCGAGCACCTCGACGACGAGGAGAAGAGCCGCTTCGCCCGCTCATCGGTGGCCGATCTGCGGGCGGCCATGGGCTGCTACCCCGACGACCGCAAGCTCCAGGCGCTGGTCGCCGAGTTGCTCGCGCTCAGTCCCCACTTCGCCGAACTGTGGTCCAGGTACGAGGTCGAGGTCCGCAGGGAGCAGCGCAAGCAGGTCACGCATCCGGCGGTCGGCACGATCGACGCGATCTGCCAGGTCATGTCCGTGCCCGACCGTGACGACCTCCGCCTCGTCCTCTACACCACCGAACCCGGCTCGCCATCCCACCAGGCCTTGCGCGACCTGCGGCAACTGACTCTAAGCTCATGAGATGCAAGCGGTCGCCTTTGATGTCTTCGGTGGAGAGCTCGACGTGCGCGAGCTGCCTGATCCGTCCCCCGCGCCACATGGGGCGGTGATCAGGGTCGAGGCGACGGGGCTGTGCCGTTCCGACTGGCACGGCTGGCAGGGGCACGACCCCGACATCAAGGTCCTGCCCCACGTGCCGGGCCACGAGCTGGCGGGCATCGTCGAGGCGGTCGGCTCCGACGTGCGCGGCTGGCTGCCGGGGGCGCGCGTGACCGTCCCGTTCATCTGCGCCTGCGGCTCGTGCCCGTCGTGCGCCACCGGCGACCAGCAGGTGTGCGAGCGGCAGACGCAGCCGGGCTTCACGCACTGGGGCTCGTTCGCCGAGTACGTGGCCATCGACCACGCCGACGTCAACCTGATCGCGATCCCCGAGGACATGGCCTTCGTCACGGCGGCCGGGCTCGGCTGCCGCTTCGCCACCGCGTTCCGCGCCGTGGCGCAGGTCGGCGAGGTACGTCCCGGCGAGTGGGTGGCGGTGCACGGCTGCGGCGGCGTGGGCCTGTCGGCCGTGATGATCGCGACGGCGGCCGGGGCCCGTGTGGTGGCCGTGGACGTCAGCACCGACGCCCTGCACCTGGCCGAGCTGGCCGGGGCCACGCACTTCGTCAACGGCTCGGCCGGTGACGCGGCGGCCCAGGTCAGGGAGCTGACCAGGGGCGGCGCTCACGTCTCCATCGACGCGCTGGGCAGCCCGCAGACATGTGCCGCCTCCGTCGAGAGCCTGCGTCGCAAGGGCCGTCACGTCCAGGTTGGGCTGCTGCCGGGAGGGCCGACTCCGGTGCCGATGGGCCGGGTGATCGGCTACGAGCTGCGGCTGCTGGGCAGCCACGGCATGGCCGCGCACGCGTACCCGCCGATGCTGGAGATGATCAGGGCCGGGATCCTGCACCCCGACCAGCTCATCACCCGCACGATCGGTCTGGCCGACGCAGGCAAGGCGCTGGCCTCGATCGGATCGGTGCCGGGCGTCACGATGATCATTCCTCGCTCCGGACACTGATCGTCCGGAGTCCGGGTCCGTTCGCCGAAAATCCGGTTATTGGTCTGACCGTTACAAAGCAATACTCTTCACAATCGAGTCAATACGTCAGGATCAGGGAGCCCGCAGACGTTGTAAGCCTGGCCGACCGCAAGGACACCTCAGCCGCGCTACCCGGGCGGCGGAGCCGTGGCGACGCCCCTGATTAACCGGACCAATCGGACCCGTATCGTAGGCGCCATGGAATACGCAAGACTTGGCAACACCGGTTTGAAGGTCTCCCGCATCTGCCTCGGCATGATGAGCTACGGCGATCCCGCCAAGCAGCAGTGGGCACTGGCGCGCGACGAGGCGGAGCCGATCATCCGCAGGGCCGCCGACGCGGGCGTGACGTTCTTCGACACCGCAGACACCTACAGCCGGGGCGCCAGCGAGGTGGTGACCGGCGAGGCGCTGCGCGCGATCTTCCCCCGGCGCGAGGACTACGTGCTGGCGACCAAGGTGTACTTCCCCATGGGCAGGGGCGCCAACGACGGCGGGCTGTCACGTAAGCACATCCACGCCGCCATCGACGCCTCGCTCCAGCGCCTCGGCACCGACTACGTGGACCTCTACCAGATCCACCGGTGGGACTACGAGACGCCCATCGAGGAGACCATGGAGGCACTGCACGACGTGGTCAAGGCCGGCAAGGCCCGCTACATCGGCGCCTCGACCATGTGGGCCTGGCAGTTCTCCAAGGCGCAGCACGTGGCCGAGCAGAACGGCTGGACCAAGTTCGTCTCGATGCAGAACCACTACAACCTCCTCTACCGCGAGGAGGAGCGCGAGATGCTGCCGCTCTGCGCCGACCAGGGCGTGGGCGTGATCCCGTGGAGCCCGCTGGCGCGCGGCGTGCTGGCCAGGGCGGGCTCGTCGGCGACGACCGCGCGGACGGGCTCCGACGAGCGCATCGACTTCCTGTACGACCCGGAGAACGACAAGGCCATCATCGACCGGGTGGCGCAGGTGGCCAGGGACCGCGACCTTCCGGCCGCCCAGGTCGCGCTGGCCTGGCTGCTCCACCAGCCGACTGTGACCGCGCCGATCGTGGGGGCCACCAAGGACCGGCACGTGGACGACGCCGTGGCGGCCATGTCGGTGTCGCTGACGGAGTCGGAGCTGACCTTCCTCGGCGAGCCGTACCGCCCGCGAGAGGTGCGCTTCTAACGGTTCCCGGATTGTCGGCCCGACCTTCTAGGGTGTGGGCATGCGGGCAAATGAGGAGGCGGCGGCGGCGCTGCAGGAATACGCGGAGTTGTTCGCGCTCTGCGGCGGCGACGCCTTCCGGGTGCGCAGCTACCAGAAGGCGGCCAAGGCCATCGCCGGGTTCCCTGAGGACATCTCGGTGGTCGACGTGCGCGGCGTTCCCGGCGTTGGGGAGGCGATCGCCAAGAAGATGGAGGAGTTCCTGCAGCGCGGGAGCTTCCGCCAGCTCGACGACCTGCGGGGGCGGGTGCCCGAGGGCGTGCGCAGGCTGACGCGGGTGCCGACGCTGGGGCCCAAGACGGCGATCATGCTGTTCGAGGACTTCGGCATCGACTCCCCCGCGGCGTTGAGCGAGGCGATCACCTCCGGCCGCCTCGACGGCGTCAAGGGCCTCGGCCCGAAGACGCTGGCAAACCTGCTCAAGGGCATCGAGCAGCTCGAGCAGTCGGGCCGCCGCGTCCACATCGGCGTCGCCATGTCGCTGGCCGAGCAGGTGATGGCCTCGCTGCAGGCCGAGCGCATGGCGTACGCGGGGTCGCTGCGGCGGATGAAGGACACGATCGGCGACATCGACATCCTCGCTGTCGCGCCCGAGTCCATCATGGCCGGCTTCCGCGCCCAGCCCTACGTCGCCGAGGTCATCGCGGCCGGCGACAAGAAGACCTCGATCCGCACGACGTCCGGCATCCAGGTCGACCTCCGCGTGGTGCCCGCCGAGTCGTGGGGCGCGGCGATGCAGTACTTCACGGGCTCCAAGGAGCACAACGTCGCCATCAGGGAGATGGCGGTGAAGAAGGGCTGGAAGCTGTCGGAGTACGGCCTGTTCGAGGGCGAGCGGGTGATCGCCGCCGCCTCGGAGGAGGACATCTACGCCGCGCTCGGCATGCAGTACGTGCCGCCGCCGATGCGCGAGGACGGCGGCGAGGTCAAGGCGGCGCTGCGCGGCGAGCTGCCGGCGCTGGTGCGGCTGGAGGATCTGAAGGGCGACCTGCACACCCACACCGACCTGACCGACGGCATCGCCTCGCTGGAGGACATGGTGGCGGCCGGGCACGCCCGCGGCTACGCGTACTACGCGGTCACCGACCACGCCCCCGACCTGGCGATGCAGCGGATGACCCTGGACAAGGCGCTGGAGCAGCGGGGGCAGGTGGCCGAGCTCCAAGAGAAATACCCCGACATGCGCCTCCTGCACGGCACGGAGCTCAACATCGCCCCCGACGGGTCGGTCGACTGGCCCGGAGAGATCCTCGCCGAGTTCGACGTGTGCGTGGCCTCGGTGCACTCCCATTTCGGGATGTCACGCGACGAGATGACCCGGCGCTTCATCGCGGCCTGCGAAAACCCGTACGTGGACATCATCGGGCATCCGACCACCCGCAAGATCGGCAAGCGGCCGGCCGTCGACGCCGACTGGGACGCCGTCTTCCGCGCGGCCGCCCGCACGGGGACCGCCATGGAGATCGACTCCTTCCCTGACCGGTCCGACCTGCCGTCGGACCTGGTGCGGCTGGCCAAGCATCACGGGGTGAAGTTCTCGATCGACAGCGACTCGCACGCGATCCCGCACCTGGCGAACCAGCTGTTCGGAGTGGGGATCGCGCAGCGGGCCTGGCTGACCACGGATGACGTCATCAACACCTGGCCGCTGGACCGGCTCCTGGCCTTCCTCGGCCGATAACGCCAACGGCGTCGCCTTCTCGACACGACAAGGCGACGCCACCAGAGCCCTTCGGCCGGCAACGCGGCGCCCTTTACGTTGTAGATTCACATCTCGCTCCCTCCTCTTGGCGCCGGTGCCCCACTGGCCGCCCCCGCCTCACCGCGGCTGAGCCGCCGGTGCGCACCCCCCTTACGGGGGATCTTGCCATCGCCCATCTGAGGGAAGACCCGTGCGATCTTCCCCTCCAGGGGGGATCCCCGCGCGGGCGGCCGGCGGAAGGATCATCAGTGTCGGGCGTCGGCACGGAGAATGCGAGGGCCAATTGACGCGGAGGTCACCAGGGCAGGAGGTGCGGCCGGCCGCCGGGATCGTCGGCGCGCGGTGGAGCTCCGCACGCAAAGTAGCGGGCTATTCGGCCGCGGTGACGATGTCGCTCTATCTGGTGGTCAAGGTCATCTGGATCGTGGCCGCGCTGGCCGGGCATGGGCCATCGGACATCGGCACCGCCGGCTGGGTCGGGCTCAACACCGTCACGGTGGGGATGTCCGCGGCCGGGGTCGTGCTGGGACTGGCGTTGGCCCAGCGATGGGGGCGGCGGCTGCCCGCACTTCCCGTGATCTTCCTTTCCTGGGTGGGGGCCGGCTTCTTGGTTCCGATGCTCCCGTACATGATGATCAGCGCGGTCCTCGATGCGTCCGGCGTGGACCAGGGCGGCGGCCAAGCCGGTGGCGCGGAGTCGGTGCCCGGGTGGGAGACGGTCTTCATCGGCATCGGTTTCGCCGGGATGGCGGCAGGGCTGGCAGTGGCCCTTCCGATCTACCTGAGGGAGAGATGGCCGAGTCATTTCCTGGGGCGGGTCGGACAGAGCCGGCCCCGCGTCTCACGCTGGGCCAGGCCGGGGATGCTCGCGGCCGTGGTGCTGGGCTTGCTCTGGCTGTACTGGGGGTTCGGCGGGACGATCGGTCTGGATCCCGCCCATCTGGATCTCAACGGGCGACTGCTGAACGGGAACGCGGGACTGTGGGCTCTGATCGGTGGCTGGAGCATGCTGGCGCTCGATCGTCGTCGCCCTGCCCGGCTGCCGCTGTGGGTTCCGATGACGCTGGTATTCGCGGCTTCGGGGTCGCTGTTCGCCTGGAGTTGCTGGAAGCTTCCGCTGGCCGTCATCCGGCCCTGGGACTACATGCCGGCGGAATATCCCGTTGTCGCGGTGATCGAACATGTTCTGAGCATCGGCGCGAGCGTGGCCCTTCTGGTCGCTGCCATCAAGCTCCCCGCTGCTGATGCGCATGGGCCGAAGACCACCGTTGCGGCGGCGGAGATCCGAGGGAGCACCGCGCCCTCGGAATGAGGGCACTGCCCCAGCAAGGCGGCCGGCCAGGTGGCGGGACTTGGACTGAAGCTCGGGTGCGGTACGGCCGGCCTCGGCGAGATGCTGGAGCCCAGGGTGCCGCAACTCGTGCTGCGTCCAGCCGGTATGTCAGATGCATCAATCCTGTGTCACATCAGTCCGGCGGATGGTCATGGGGCTCTTTCGGCGATGCGGTCAAGCCAGTCTCGCATGAGGTTTCGCTCCGAGGCGGTCAGGGCGTCGCTTTGCGGCAGGACCGCGCGGAGGGCGACGGCGGCCGCCATGGGACCGGGCGCGGCAGTGGCGGGCGCGTCTGTGGTGATCGCCGCGATGACCGCCTCGCGGACCGCGTGGGACAGCGCCGGGTCGCGGCGGTGCTCCGGCGTGGCGATGAGCGTGAGTGTCGTGCCGCAGCCGGCCGCGTGGACGAGGGCCGCGGCACGCTCCTCGGGGATGCGCAGCCGACCGGCCTCGGCGATCCGCCGGATGTGCTGGGCGAGGATCTCGGCGGCGGCGTGGGCCGCCGGTGAGGACGCACCGGGACGGGGCTGGCCGTACATCAGCGTGTACAGCGCCGGGTTGGCCAGGCCGAGACCGACGTGCAGATCCCAGCCGGCGCGAAGGTCCTCGACCGGGTCACCGGTGGGTTCGACGCTCGTCTTGCTGCTCAGGTAGACCGTGAAGCCGTGGGTCGCCACCGCGTCGAGCAGGCCCTGCTTGTCGCTGAAGAGCCGGTAGATGGCCGGGGGCTGCACACCGGCAGCGGTGCTTACCGCCCTGGTCGAGACCGCGTCGGGCCCACCTTCCGTGAGCAGCCGGATGGCGGCGGCGATGATGCGGTCGCGGGCCCCGTCCGCGGTGGTCAGGTCACCCTTCTCCATGGTTCCAACGATAACAGATTTTTGTTATCAGCTATTCGTTTCCACTGACACGCTTCCGACGTTATCATCGGAAACAGCTGGGAGATCTGGCATGATCATCGTTACCGGAGCCAACGGCATGCTTGGCCGCGCGGTCACCGAGAGGCTCCTCGATGACGTCCCCGCCGAGCAGATCGGCGTAAGTGTGCGTGACACGGAAAAGGCCCGGGCGCTCAAAGAGCGGGGCGTGCGCGTCCGCCGGGGCGACTTCACCGACGCGGCAAGCCTCGCCCACGCCTTCGAGGGGGCGTCGAAGGTCTTGGTCGTGTCGGTCGACACCACCGGCGAGGAGGCTGTGAGCCGGCACGGCATGGCGATCAAGGCTGCGGCGGCCGCCGGAGCCGGCCGCATCGTCTACACCAGCCACATGGGCTCAAACCCGTCCTCCCCCTTTCCACCCATGCCGGACCACGCCGCCACCGAAGCGCTGCTCCGGGAGTCAGGCGTACCCTTCACGGCGCTGCGCAACGGCTTCTACGCCTCTTCGGCCGCCATGCTGCTCGGCGCCGCCCTCGAGACAGGTGAACTGATCGCGCCGCAGGACGGGCCGGTCGCATGGACTGCCCACGCCGATCTCGCCGAGGTGGCGGCGCTCGCTCTCACAACCGAGGACCTCGACGGGGTGACGCCCGCGTTCACCGGTCCAGACGCGATCGACATGGCCGGCATCGCGGCGATCGCCGCAGAGCTCACCGGCCGGCCGATCCGCCGGGTCCTCGTACCCGACGCCGACTACCACGCGAGCCTGCTCGCGCACGGCCTGCCCAAGCCGGCGGCCGACATGCTCCTCGGCATCTTCCTCGCCAGCCGGCAGGGCGAGTTCGCACCGGCCGGCCCGACACTCGCCCGCATCCTCGGCCGGCCTGCGGTGCCATTGACGGACGTCCTGAAGGAAGCGATCGCGATCCGGTAATCAGCTCGAGTGCGCCAACGCGATCGCGAGGTCGTCTCCGGCGAGGGCCCCGCCGGACAATGATCAACCGGGCCGCGCACAGCTCGCCGACGGGCACGTCGAGCAGCCCACCCTGGCAACCTGAAACGAGACGTTCATCGGCCGCCGTCAACCCTGAGGATGACAAACTCTGGGCGGATGTGCCGCGGCCAAGAATACGAAAGAGTGTTCCCGCCAGCCCGCCCGCCACCACGGAGGCCACCGCTACAGATGAAGAGGATGCTGAGAGACCGGCCGCGCAAGCTGTGGGCCCGGATCCTGGCGGCGCTGACGGCCCTGCTGGTCGCCGCCGTCGCCGGAGTCGTCCTGGCCTTTCCTTCGGTGGCCGCGACCACCTGCCCCGGTTGCTACGGCCTCACCGAGCTGGAGCAGGGCGTCTACGCCGAGCCCGGCCTCTCAGAAGCCCAGAGATCACAGATAAGGCAGGTGGCCGCGGACGCCCGCAAGCGGGTGGCGACCTTCTATGGCACTCGAGTGAGCTCACCCACGCTGCTCGCCTGCCTGACGGAGTCCTGCTACGAGCACATCGGCGGCGGTAAGGAACGCGGCATAGCGATCCTCAACCGCTCGGTGATGCTGTCGCCACGGGGCGTGAACGCGGTGATCTCCTCCCACGAGATGTCCCACGTCGAGCTCCACAGCCGCCTCACGTCGGGAGCGGCGGTCCCGCAGTGGTTCGATGAGGGCCTGGCCGTCGTGGTCTCCGACGACCCTCGCTACTTGGCCTCGAAGTCGTCCCCGGACCGCTGCCTGGTCGCGCCGACCGCCCCGCTTCCTGCCACGCTCGAGGAGTGGACGGGCACAGCAAGCAAGGATCCCGGCACGTACGCCAAGTCCGCCTGCCAGGTGAGCCGCTGGCTCCACCAGAACGGAGACCATGCGGCCATCCTGTCCTTGATCGAACGCCTCAACGCCGGCGTACCATTCGCCTCGATCGTGAAGCCCACATTGCCCAGCCGCACCGAGCCGCCCCCACCCACGCGCCAGTGACCTCCATCCCCGATCGCCGACCAGCGGGCTCGGCACGGTGCGCGAGGTCCAGACCGTCAGTCGCGACTGATGATCACTTTGCCGAAGCCGCCGCCCGACTCCACGTAGCGGAAAGCGTCTGGGGCATCTTCGAACGGGAACACCCGATCGAGCACCGGACGCAGCCGATGGGCCTCGACGGCGCGGTTCAGCTCCACGAAATGGGTCCGGCTGCCCGTGGCGACGCGGCGCAGCACCGCACCCGCCCCGAACAGGGTCGCCGGGTCGATGGGCCGGGCTCCCTCGGCGCCGGAGAGCGTGTAGCCGACGAAGGCGACCTCGCCGCTGACCGCAACGGACTTCAGCGACTGCTCGAGCGGCCCCGTCGCATCGATGACGTGATCGGCGCCCACACCGTGGGTGAGGGCACGGACCTTCTCCCACCATTGCGGGTCATCCCGGTAGTTGATCACTTCGTCCGCCCCGAGTGCTTTCAGCCGCTCGGCCTTGGCGGCACTGGACGTGGTCACGACCACCCGGGCACCGGCCAGCTTGGCGAACTGCAGCACGAACAGCGACACGCCTCCCGACCCCAAGGTCAGCACGGTCGCTCCGGCGCGCAGCGCGCCGCCCGTGGTCAGGGCGTTCCAGGCGGTCACCGCCGCCAACGGCAGCGCTGCGGCCTCCTCGAACGACAGGTGCTCCGGGATGTGCACGACGCCGTCCTCCCTCAGTACGGCGTACTCCGTCAACATGCCGTCGACCGTCGTCCCGAGCTGCGCGGCGTTGTCCCATATGAACGGACCATCCAACCAGCGGGGAAAGACGGTGGCCGCCACCCGGTCGCCCGGCTTGACCCGGCTGACGTCCTCGCCGACGGCCACGACCTCCCCCGCCCCTTCACAGCCGGGCACCACGCCGGGCCTGATCGGCAGCGGATAGTTGCCGGCCAGCACCATCAGGTCACGGAAACCGAGCGAGTTCGCGCGAACCTTGACCACGACCTGCCCACGCCCAGGTTCCGGTTCGTCGTGGTCCTGGACCGTCAGCCCGGTGAGGCCATGCCCCGGATCAAGGTGATAGCTCCTCATTTGAACGACCTTTCACGATCTCGTGATCATGCGTGAAGGCCGGCCCCGCGGCGCCGGGAACGGTCAGTCGGCGGACGATTTCGGGGGCGGTCTCACGCTCCATGCCGCGATCCTCCGCGGTGTCCGGGGCGTCCAGCAATTCCCTCGAGGGAATCGCCGGTGTGGATGGGACTCGATAGAAATGTCTGGTGAGCAGCACGATTGAACGGAGCGGCGTCGGCGCGGAGCTGAGTCGCTGGCGCCGGGCGCGTCGGCTCAGCCAGCTCGAATTGTCCACGCTGGCCGGCACGACCCAGCGTCACCTGAGCTTCATCGAGAGTGGTCGCTCCCAGCCCGGTCGGCCGCTCGTGATCCGGCTGGCCGAGTCGCTCGGCCTGACGCTGCGGGAGCGTAACGATCTGCTCACCGTGGCCGGGTATGCGCCGATGTTCGCCGAATCAGGCTTGGACGAATCCGCGCTGCGCCCGGTCCGCGTGGCCCTTGAGCAGATCCTGCACGGACATATGCCGTATCCGGCGCTCGTCATCGCACCCTACGGGCGGGTGGTGGCGGCCAACGACGCCGTCGAGGTGTTCACCGAGGACGCCTCCCCCGAGCTGCTCGCACCGCCGGTCAACATGCTGCGCCTGATGCTCCACCCGGACGGGATGGGCCGCAGAGTGCGAAACCTAAACGAGTGGGGCCGACATGTCATCGAGAACCTTCGAGCCAGGGCGCGGCGGAGTCCGGACCCGCGCCTGGACGCCTTCGTCGCCGAGCTGGCCGAATACGTCCCACAGACCCCGGTCGGCCCCGGACACCTCGGCTTCTCCGTACCGATGCGGTTGGCGTCGGCCGACGGCGAGCTCCGTCTGATCACCACGCTGACCTCGTTCGCCACTGCGACCGACATCACGCTCGCCGAACTCCACCTGGAGGCGTTCCTGCCGGCCGATGAGACCACCGCCGAACTCCTTCGCATCCGGGCCGAGCGACGCCGAACCGGAAAGCACGACCACCAGGGGCATCCACGTCAGTGACCCGACAGGGCAGGCGATCATGCCCGCGGCTGCAGCCGGTCGACGGGGAACGTCCGTGGCGTTGGCGGCACCAGCAGGGAGCGTCCGAGGCGATCGACGACACCCGGCGGGTAGGCGGTCGGCGGTGGGGCGGTCCGCCCGCTGACGTCAGGGCTTGCAGGGCTGGTGACACGTACCACCGAGGTGCAGGCCGGAGCGGGAGACCGAGTTGCGGTCCGCGCTCACTGGCGCCTCAGCTGGCAGGGCTGGTCACACGGGCTTCCGACGGGCGGGAGAGGGACCAAATGGCGGTCGCCGGCGCCACAGCCGACAGGGCTGGTGACATGGGCCGTCGAGGGGCGGGATAGCCGGGCCGGGGGTCGGTTCCCGGCTCCCCCGCGTCGGGTAAGGCCCGAGGTGGAGAAGTGGAACGTTCCTGTACTGGTCGGACAGAGTTTGGCAACGAGGGGCGCCATGGAACGGCCTGAGGAGATTAAATGGTTTACAGGTAGGAAATAAGTACTAGGAGGTGACTGCCATGAAGCAAGCGACGGCGGCGATCGTGAAGCCGCTGCCCGACCACCTGTTCAGAGTGCACGGCCTGAACGCGGAGATGCGGTGGGAGGCCATGTCGGGGCAGGGATACCACACCCCGAACGACCGGTTCTTCGTGCGGAACCACACCTCGACCCCGATCATCGATGTCACCACATGGCGGCTGCGGGTACACGGCGCGGGCGTTCGATGTCCGCGCGAGTTCAGCTACGAGCAGCTGCGGGCCATGCCGTCGCGGACGTTCGACGTGGCGATCGAGTGCGCCGGGAACGGGCGGCGGTTCTACGGCACGCAGCAGCACGACGCCGCCCCGGGCACGCAGTGGGGGCTGGGCGCAATCGGGGTCGCGCGGTGGCGCGGGGTGCCGTTGAAGTACCTGCTCAAGGAGGTCGGGCTGCTCCCCGGGGCGGTCGACGTGCTGCCGACCGGGCTCGACGCGCCGTTCGAGGATCACGGGCACGTGCGCAGGCCGCTGCCGATCGGCAAGGCCATGGACGACGTCCTCGTCGCCTACGAAATGAACGGCGAGCCGCTGCCCCCAGACCATGGATTTCCGGTGCGGCTGGTGGTGCCGGGATGGGTGGGAATAGCCTCCATCAAATGGCTGGGCAATATAGAAGTTTCAACAACAGAGCTTTTCACGCCATGGAACACGGTCTTTTACCCGGACGTCACGGTCCAGCCGGTGAAGAGCTCGTTCGAACTCCCCTGGAATGCGCGGCTGCCCCTCGCCGGCCCCCATATCCTGCGCGGACGGTCCTGGTCGGGGCGGGGCAGGATCGTCCGGGTGGAGGTCAGCTTCGACGGCGGGCTCAGCTGGCGCCAGGCGGAACATCACGGGCAGCACCTGGTCAGCGCGTGGCTGCCATGGCACATTTCATGGGCCCCCCGCCATGCGGGGGCTCAGGTGCTGATGGCGCGGGCCACCGACGAGACGGGCGCCACGCAGCCGCTGGTCACGCCGCGGCACCCGTTCGGGTACGGGTTCAACGCCGTCGTGCGCCACCCCATTGACGTTGTCATTGGATAGGTAATTGTCACCGATCCCGACTGAGCTGGGAATTCACTAAAGTCTGGTACGGCACACCTGAATTCATCTGAAAGACTCTCGCGGAAACCTTCCGGAAATCCCTTCGTGTGATGCTGCACAGATCACGGGAAAAGGAGAGCAGATGCGCCAGCTGACCGCACTCGACGCCCAGTTCCTCAATGTCGAGACCGCGACCACCGCCGCACACGTGGCCGGCCTGGCGATCCTCGACCCGGCTGACGGAGCGGTCAACCGGGAGGCCCTGGCGGAGCTCCTGCTCGAGCGCCTCCACCTGTCGCCCGCGCTCAGCCTGCGGCTGGCGGAGGTGCCGCTGGGGCTGGACCACCCGTACTGGGCGGCCGACCCGGACTTCGACATCGACAACCATCTCTTCGAGCTGACGTTGCCTGCCCCCGGGGACGACTGGCAGCTGGCCGAGGCGGTGGCGGCGATCCACGCGCGCCGGCTGGACCGGGCACACCCGCTGTGGGAGATGCACCTGATCAACGGGCTGGCGGACGGAAGGGTCGGCGTCTACACGAAAGTGCACCACGCCGCCATCGACGGCATCTCGGGCGCGGAAACCCTCGCCACCTTGCTCGACCTCACCCCTGACGGCCACCTCACGAGGAGAGGCCTCTCCACCGCGCACGCCGACCGCCCCCGGCCACGTACCCGCCCGATAGCGGCCCGCGCCTCGGACGGCTTGAACGGCGGGCACGGCACGAACGGCCACCGCACGTTGGATGTCGATCGCGCCGCCCACGACGCCGACACCTTGGATCATGGCTCCGCCGCTAACGGCGGCCCCGCGGTGAACGGCCGCGGCATCGCGAACGGCGGTAACAGCGCGAACGGCGGCGGTAGCGCGAACAACGTTCCCGTACCGGTGAAGCGGGGCATCCCCGGGCTGCCCGAGCAGGACGTGCCCGGGCTGGTCGCCATGCTGGCAGGCGCGGCCATGCGGACGGCGACCCACCCCGTGCGGGCCGTCCAGTCGGTCGTCAGGGCGGCCGAGGACCTGGACGCCATCCCGCTGGCGGCGGGCATCCCCGGCGCCAAGCTCATCGCCAAGGCCGCGCGGCTGGTCTCCGGCGACCGGCACGACCGCCCCGAGCTTCCCAGCCTCACGGTCCCCCGGACCCCGCTCAACGGCCCCATCAGCGCCCGCCGCCGTCTCTCGTTCGGCTCGCTCTCGCTCAAGGACGTCAAGAACGTCGCCAAGACCAACGGCATGAGCGTCAACGACGTCGTCATGAGCCTGTGCACCTCGGCCCTGCGCTCGTGGCTGCAGCAGCGCGACGCGCTGCCGGAGGCGCCGCTGATCGTCGCCGTCCCCGTGGCGGTGCGTACGGCCGAGGCCAAGGATCTGGTCGGCAACCAGATCTCCGCCATGGTCGCCCCCTTGCCCACGAACGTTCCTGATCCCAGAGAGCGCCTCCAGGCCGTCGGCACCGCCATGAGCAGGGCCAAGCGGCGTTTCGCGCTGGCCCCGGCGACCTGGCTGAGCGAGCTGTGCTCGATGCTGCCCGCCCCGCTGACCAGCCTCGCCACGCCGGCGATCTTCCGGCTGGCGGGGATGGCGTTCCCGCCGGTCAACCTCATCGTCAGCAACGTGCCGGGCCCGCAGTTCCCGCTGTATCTGTGCGGCGGGAGAGTGCTGTCGTACTACCCGCTGTCCGTGCTGACCGACATGAGCGGCGGCCTGAACATCACCTGCTTCTCCTACGACGGCATGCTTGACTTCGGCATCGTGGCCTGCCCTGAGCGGATGGACGACGTGTGGGGGCTGCTCGGCCACCTGCGTACGGCGCTCGACGAGTTGTTAGACGAGCGAATGGGCGATGAGTTCCGCGACGGCGTCGGGATCGATCTGGTGGCCCGTTAGCTGGCAGAGGTTCTCCTGGTAGAGCAGGACGGCGGCGAACGTGGCCGCCGCCACCTCCAGCCTGGCCGCGTCCCCGCGCGCCCCGGGCAGCGCCAGCTCCAGCGCGAACCTGGAGCGCCTGATCAGCTCGCCGTTGAGCCGCCCGAGCCGTTCCTTGACCGAGCCATGGGTGTCGGCCTCCCTGAACAGGATGCGTCGCATCGCAGGTGAGGCCCGCAGCGGGAGGCCGCGCGCCAGCTTGGACAGCGTGCGCGCCGGGTCGCCGGGCACCGCGTCGACCTCGCGCCCCTCCTCGACCAGCGTGCGTTCGTCGACGAGGGCGACCAGTACGTCGATCTTGCGCGGGAAGTAGTGGAAGATCAGCCCTTTGGGCACTTTCGCCAGCCGGGCGATGACCGCGGTCGGGGTGGCCTCGTAGCCGCCGCCCGCGAACAACTCCTCGGCCGCGTCCAGGATGCGCGTGCGCGCGTCACCGATCACCACAGCTCGCACGATAGCGCCACCTGCGACTTCACCGCCATCCCGGGAAGGCGAGACCCCCGTGCCCGGCCCTGCCCGTCCGACCCCGTTGCGCCACGCCCCGCGGTCGCTGCTGCTCCTACGCGGCTACTCGCCGCTGGAGACGGGCGTGCGACTGCTGCCCGCCACCCGGCCGCACTCGTCGCCTCACCGCCGGCTCCGGTGCCGGCCGCGCGGATCGGCGTGCGTACGGTGCCGGCGGGCGGCCTGGCGGGGACCGGGCTGGGGTTCCAGCTGCTCTACCTGGCGCCGAGCCCGCTGGGTTACTGGCCGATCGCGGGCGCGCTGACGCTGGTCGGCGCGGGGAACGGCGCGCCGGCGATCGCCTCGGCCGTGGTCATGTCGGGTACGCCGGCCGCGAAGGGCGGGGGCGCCCGGCGTGGCCGTTCTGGGCAGTGTCGCCGCCGTCTACCGTGGCGAGCCGGCGTACGAGGCAGTCGCGGGCGAGTCGCTCGGCAGGGCCCTGGACGTGGCCTCGACCTGTCGTCCACCCCGTCACTGAGCGAGGGGGTGGCATCGGGCCTGCACAGTGAGGGTGCCGATAATGGCGTAATGAGATCAGTAGGCACGACGGACCTGTCCGTTTTCCCGATATCGCTCGGTACAAATGTCTTCGGCTGGACGGCTGACAAGGAGTCCGCGTTCGCGGTGCTGAACGCGTACGTCGAGGGCGGCGGCAACTTCCTCGACACCGCCGACGTCTACCCGTACTGGGTGACCGGCGAGTCCACCTCGGAGATGATCATCGGCGAGTGGCTGCACACCCGCCGCAACCGCGACTCGATCGTGCTCGCCACCAAGGTCGGCATGCTGGAGGGGCTGAAGGGGCTGGCCCCCGCGACCATCCGGACGGCGGTCGAGGACTCGCTGCGCCGGCTCCGTACCGACTACATCGACCTCTACTGGGCGCACGTGGACGACCACGACACGCCGCTGGTGGAGTCGCTGGCGACGTTCGACGCGCTGATCCGCGAGGGCAAGATCCGGTACGCCGGGGCATCCAACTACGGCGCGGACCGGCTGGCGGAGGCGCTCAAGACCTCCGACGAGGAGGGGCTGGCACGCTATGTGGCCCTGCAGCAGCAGTACAACCTGGTCGAGCGCGGTTACGAGAGCGAGCTGCGGGACGTGGTGGCCCGGGAGGGGCTGTCCAGCACGCCGTACTTCGGGCTGGCGCGCGGGTTCCTGACCGGCAAGTACGCGCCGGGTGTGACGATCGACAGCCCTCGGGCGGGGGTGGCGGCCGAGTACCTGCAGAAGGAGCACGGGCGCCGGGCCCTGGACGCGCTGACCAAGGTGGCGGCCGAGCGCGCGGTGGCTCCGGCCACGGTGGCGCTCGCCTGGCTCGCCGCCCAGCCCACGATCGCGGCGCCGATCGCCAGCGCCCGGGACGTGGCCCAGCTCGAGCCCCTGCTGGCGGCCGCGGAGCTGGCGTTGAGCGAGGAAGAGCTGACCCTCCTGGACGAGGCCTCCCGCCCCTGACGCGCGTACGGCGTCCCGCTGCGCCCGCTCCGTACGGGTCCACCGCGCACCCAGCGCATGGACACGCTCCCGCGCCAGAAGAAACCTGGCGCGATGGGCCCGTCCACGCGGGGGGCGCGGCGAGGGACGCCTAGCGAGGTGGCGATTGTGGGCGTACACGGCGAGGCGCGGCGGGGCCTGCACACGCAGGGAGCCGACGTGCGTGCGCGCACAGGCGCAGGTGCCGGGGCGGGTGCGGAGGTCAGTGGGCGCGGTTCACCAGTGAGGCGCAGAGGGCGCGCAGGTCCGTCGCGCCCGGCAGGCATTCGTCCATGACCGCCAGCGCCGAAGCGAGGTGCCGATCGGCCTGGGCCTGGGCGGCGGCGCGGCCGCCGGCCTGCTCCACCAGGCGGGCGGCGTGGCGTAGCGAGTCCTCGCCCGAGACACCGGCCGAGAGGAGGGCGGAGAGCTCGCGGGCGGCGGGGTGGTCGGCGGCGAGGGCGGCGAGGATGGGAAAGGTCTTCTTGTCGCGCCGCAAGTCGGAGTACACGGGCTTGCCCGTCCTGCGCGGGTCACCCCAGATGCCCAGCATGTCGTCTGCGATCTGGAAGGCCACCCCCAGGTCCAATCCCATCTCCCACATGCTCCCGGCGAGCTCCGGCGCGCCCCCGAGGGAGACCCCCGCGGCCGCGGCGGCGCCCAGCAGGCCGCCGGTCTTGCCCGCGGCCATCGCCGTGTACTCGGAGATGGTGACCGCGTTGGGCCCGCGCCAGGGCCGGTTCTCGAAGGCCATGTCGGCGGTCTGCCCGTTGACGAGCTCGATCAGCGCCGCCGACAGGTACTTCATCGCCTCGGGCGACCCGGAGAGCTGGTTGATGGCCAGGGCGAGGAGCGCGTCGCCGGCCAGGAGCGCCGGGCCCACGCCGTACGCCTTCCAGAGGGCCTCCCGGTGCCGCCGCCGCTCGTCGTGATCGATGATGTCGTCGTGCACCAGTGAGAAAGCATGCACCAACTCCACCGCCACCGCCCCGGGCAGCGCGGACTCGGCGGTGCCGCCGACGGCCTCGGCACTGAGCATGACGATGGCCGGCCGCACGCCCTTGCCGCCGTCGCCGTTGTGTGGCCGGCCGTCCGCATCCGACCAGCCCAGAGCGAACGCGGCCATCCCGGCGCCCCACGGATGCAGGGCCGAGACCGCCTCACGGAGAGCCGGTTCGAGAAGGCCCCGGAAACGGGCCATGGCGTCGCCGCCCAATGGATGGCTGAGATTCAAACGGTGCTCCTACCCCGGTACGATCTTGAATCTACATGCATAAGCATGTGATACTCCACCCATCAATTGACATTTGTCAGGAAATGTCCGTGACGTGAGACGGACACCGTACGCGATGGAGGGAGTACTCGTGGCGATGAACTCCGCCCCACCGGGAGGGCCGCCACCACCTCCTCCAAAATACGACAAAGCGGACAAATTTCCAGCAAGCACGATAAAGCCGCATAGCTAGCTCTTAGTCGTATATCGCATTCGGATCGGGGATCGCCGCCATGTCGTACGCCACGGAAACCTCCGTGATCAGCCCCCAAGTCGTCCCCTTTTACCGGGCCATCCCCCGGTTGCTGAAAGACCCGGTCGCCGAGCTGGCCAGGATGGGCGCAGAGGCCTCGGGACAGGTCGTCCGGGTCGACCTCGGCCCCTTCCGCCCCTATCTCGTCTCACACCCCGACCACGTCCAGCAGGTGCTCACCGCGGAGTGGAACAACTTCGCGCGCGAGGGCATGTTCTGGCGGCCCGTACGGCGCCTGACCGGCAAGGGCATCCTGCGCGAGGGCGCGGAGTGGACGGACGCCAGGAAGATCCTCCAGCCGCTCTTCACCGCCAAGTACACGGCCACCCTGGCCGAGGACATGGCCGACGCCATCGCCGAGCGCGTCCTCGAGCTCGACGTGCACGCGTGGACGGGCCAGCCGATCGACGCCGCCGACCAGATGACGGCGATCATCAACCAGGCCATCGTCAAGGTCCTCTTCGGCGGCCGCATCTCGCGCGACACCGCCGAGCGGCTGGCGCCGGAGTTCGCCACCTGCGCCACGTCGATCGCCTTCCGGCTGCTCTTTCCCTTCATTCCGTACTCGATCAGGGTTCCCGGCGATCGCGCGTACATGAGAGCCACGAACAACATCGACGAGATCGTCTATCCCCTCATCGAGCAGGCGCGCCGCGAGGGCGCCCGCAGCGGCAAGGCCGACCTGATCGCGGTGCTGCTCATGGCCAGGGAGCAGCAGGACGGCAGGGTGGATCTGGAGCAGGTCCGCGACGACCTGGTGAGCATGTACGCCACGGCCACCGAGACCACGGCGATGTCGCTGACCTGGCTGTGGGCGGTGCTGAACGATCATCCCGACGTCAGCGCCCGGCTCCATGAGGAGATCGACGACGTGGTGGGCCAGGAGCCGGTACGGCCTGAGCACGTGCCCCGGCTCAGCTACCTCCACACCGTCCTGCAGGAGCTGTTGCGGCTGTATCCGGCGGGCTGGCTCATCCCCCGCCAGGCGGTGACGGACACGGAGATCGGCGGCGTCCGGATCAAGGCCGGCTCGCAGGTTCTGATCAGCCCGTACACCACCCACCGCCTGCCGGAGTTCTGGGACCGGCCCCTGGAGTTCGATCCCGGGCGCTGGGCCGGCGACGGCGCCACGCCCAAGCATCGTTACGCGTTCTTCCCCTTCGGCGCGGGCCCGCACTCGTGCCTCGGCCAGAACCTGTTCCGCATCGAGGCCCCGCTGGTCATCGCCAACCTGCTGAGCAAGTACCGGCTGGTGCAGACCAACCCCCAGCCGCTCACCGCCCTGCCGGGAGCGTCAGCACGGCCGAAGCAGCAGATCATGCTGCGGCTGGTCCCGATCGAGCGGAACCCGCAGACATGAGCCACGCAGGCATCACCGCCGAGGCGGCGGCCGACCTCGCCACGCACGCCGGCGAACTGATCGAGAGCCTCATGCTCCGGCCGTGGGGACAGGTGTCGCCGTCGGTCTACGAGACCGGCCGGGTGGTCGCGCTGGCCCCCTGGCTGACGGGTCACCTGGACCGGATCGACTACCTGATCGGCACCCAGCGTCCGGACGGAGCCTGGGGCGCGCCGGACGGGTACGGTCTCGTGCCGACCCTGAGCGCCACCGAGGCGATCCTGACCGCGCTGGCGCGCGAGGACCCGGGCACGGACCGCGAGCGCCTCGCGCAGGCGGCGGAACGCGGGCTGCG
>NZ_JBFAMX010000045.1:0-37009 GCF_040659615.1 Nonomuraea sp. NPDC049784 | reverse complement strand
GGTCAGGCGAAGGTGACCAGTGGCAAGGCGGGCTACGACCCTCCGTGCGAGAGCGGCAACTACCGCTTCACCGTCTACACGCTGAACGACAAGGTACCGGGACGACGACCCCCGCACCGGCGCGTCCAGCGGAGCCGAGCTGACCCTGCCGAAGGGGAGCAAGGTCGTGTGGGCCGGGCTCTACTGGTCCGCGAGCACCGCGAAGGCCGGGGCCATCAAGATCCGGCCGCCGGGGCGGCGCGGCTACGTGACGGTCCAGCCCGGCGACGTCGCGGTCCGCGAGCTGCCGCTGGGGCCCGTCTACCAGGCGTACGCAGACATCAGCGAGTTGGTTGCCGCCTCCCGCAGGAACGGCACCTGGTGGGCGGCCGACGCGCCGCTGGAGGAAGGGGTGTCCAGGCATGCCGGGTGGAGCCTGCTGGTGATCGTCACGGATCCCGCGGAGCCGTACAGCCAGGCCGTGGTGCTCGACGCGGCCGCCGTGGTCGGGGGCGCGGCCAGGCGGCTGCGCCTCCCGCTCGGCGGGCTGAGCCCGGCCGCCACGCCCGCGAGGGTCGAGCTGGTGACGTGGGAGGGAGACGCCGATCTCGGGGGCGACAAGGTCTCTCTCGGGTCCGGCGCGCTCACCCCAGCGAACGGTGATCGAGATCCCGCGAACGTCTTCGACGAATCGTCGAGTGGCGCGGCGGAGATGACGTTCGGTGTCGACGTCGACACGGTCAGCGCCGAGCTCGGGGTGGATCCCGGGCTGACGATCGCCACGGACAAGGACGTCGTCCTGTTCGGGGCGGCCGCGTTGAGCGTGCGTGCGCGATCGTGACCAAAATCTGGACAAACTGGTACGGTTTCCCTGGTCGGCCCGGTGGGTTATCGGGTGGGTGCCGAATCGTCTGGATTAACCCCCGCGCGATCACCCGCTTTCATTACCCTGAGAGAGGGCCGCCGAGTCCGGTCTCTGACGGTGCAGAGCCAGCAAGGTCGGACCACCAGGAAAGGGGCGGTGCTAGTGGATCGCTGTGCGCTGTTCGTGGACGCTGGCTATCTGCTGGCTGACGGAGCGATGGCCGTCCACGGCACACGTCATCGCGAAGCGGTTGCCTGGGACTATCCGGGGCTGCTCCAGCTGATGACCGGCCTGTCGCGCGAGCGCACCGGCCTGCCGCTGCTCCGGTGCTACTGGTACGAGGCGACTGTCGAAGGCCGCCGCACGCCGGAGCATGACGCGCTGGCCGACATACCGGGCCTCAAGCTGAGACTGTCGCGCATCCGGCCGGGCCGGCGCGAGGGTGTCGACGCCCAGGTTCATCGTGATCTGATGACACTCGCCCGCAACAACGCCATCTGCGACGCGGTGGTAGTGAGCGGCGACGAGGATCTCGCGCAGGTCGTGTGCGACGCGCAGGATCTCGGCATCAGGGTGAGCGTGATCCACGTCGCGGCCGAGGGCGGCTGGGCCGTGTCTCGCTCGCTGCGGCAGGAGTGCGACGATCTGGTCGAGCTGGGCGCCGTACATCTGCGCCCCTACGTCAACCTGGTCACGGGGGCCACCGAGTCGTCCAACGGGCACCAGCCGGTCAGCAACGGGCAGGCCGCCCACTCGCTGCCGCCCGCCCAGCCGTCCCTTCCCCCGTCGCTGCCCCAGATGCCGTCCTCCAGCGGCAGCCACGCCGCCGGCTCCTCTTCCGCCACGCCGTCCCAGCCCTCGTCCAACGGATCGTCGTCCGGTCGCGGGCAGTCGTCCACGCCGCCCGTGCTCCCGACGTACTCGAGCTACCAGCCCGAGCAGCCGCCGGCCACGCCACCGTCGTCGGCTCCCGTCACCGGGTCCATCCAGTCGCAGTCGCAGTCGGCCAGCACCGGGCAGTTCGCCGCGCCGTCCAGCGGGGCGTACCAGCCTTCGCAACTCGGGCCGTACACGGGGCCGCAGCCCGCGCCCGTCAACCCGCCGCCCGCCGCCACGGCCGGCGCCACCACGCTGGCGGACGCGGTCAAGTCCGCCCATCGGGAGGGGCACGACTTCGGCGAGTCCGTCGCCCGCGACGCGCCCGCGCTGTGGCTGGAGGCCGTGCTGGCGCGCAAGCCGCGCATGCCCTCCGATCTTGAGGCACGGCTGTTGCAGGGGTCTTCTCTGCCGATCGACTTCCTGCTGCACGACGAGGTACGGCACGCGCTGCGGCGTGGCTTCTGGGATGCTTTGGAACGCGCCCGCCACTGACCCGCCTTCGGCCCTCTTCACCATCTCCCGGCGGTACGGATTCCCGGTTACGGCGATTCCGACCAGGCCGCCCTCTGCTTACGCCGCCCTCCGGCGGTGCCGCCGCCTTGATGCCCACCTCGGGCTCCGTTCGCGTTGCGCCGGGTGCCGCCGCGCGCCGTCTCGCCGACCCGGCGCCCGGTGGTCGCGGCGCTGGGGGCCGTCTTGCAGCGCCGTCGCGTGACGACGCCCTCGCACGCGGTGCGCCGGTACGGACGCGCAGGTGCCTGGGAGTGGGGGAGGTCAGGACAAGGCGTCGAAGCCGGCGCGGAGGTGGGTGAGCCGATCCGTCAGGTCGGTCAGGGGTGAGGCGAGTGCCGGGTCCTGGGTCTTGCGGGCCAGCTCCCGTACCCGGGCCAGCTCGTCCTCCACGGCCGTAAGCCGCCGCGACAGCTCGGGCAGCACCGACGCGTGATCCCCGACCCCGGGCGGCAGTTCGCTGCTCAGGCGGTCGCGGAGCATGGACGCCTGCTCGGCCAGCCGCTTGTTCATGTTGTACAGCTCCGCGAACACCGACACCTTCGCCCGCAGCACCCAGGGGTCGAAGGGCTTGGTCAGGTAGTCGACCGCCCCGGCCGCGTAGCCGCGGAAGGCGTAGTCGGGCGCGCTGTCCACGACGGTCAGGAAGATGATCGGGATGTTCCTGGTCCGCTCCCGCCGCTTGATGTGCGCGGCCGTCTCGAAGCCGTCCATGCCAGGCATGCGCACGTCCAGCAGGATCAGCGCGAACTCGGTGTTGAGCAGCGCCTTGAGCGCCTCCTCGCCCGACCGGGCGCGCACCGGCACCAGGTCGAGCGAGCTGAGGATGGCTTCGAGAGCGATCAGGTTCTCCTCGCGGTCGTCAACGAGGAGGATCTTGGCTCGATCCGGCATCGATCACGACCCTTCGGCTGCTGTGGCTGTTGAGTCGGGCGTGGACGCGCGCCCGCGGCTGAGCCAGCCACGCAGCCGTTCGAGCAGACGGTCCACGTCGACCGGCTTGGGTACGTAGTCGGACGCGCCCGAGGCGATGCTCTTCTCGCGGTCGCCCCGCATGACCTTGGCGGTCAGCGCGATGATCGGCAGGTCGGCGAACTGGGGCATGCGCCGGATGGCCGAGGTCGTGGCCCAGCCGTCCATCTCCGGCATCATGATGTCCATCAGCACGAGCGCGACGTCCTCGTTCCGTTCGAGCTGCTCGATCCCCTCCCGACCGTTTTCAGCGTAGACGACTGTGGAGCCGTGTCGCTCCAAGACGCTGGTCAACGCGAAGACGTTTCGGATGTCGTCGTCCACGATGAGGATCTTGGCGCCGCTGAGCGGGTCGTCGCCCTGCCACTGGACCGGCGTCTCCAGCGGCGGCTCGACCAGCTCCGGCATCGGCAGGTCGAGCGGCAGCGGCGGCTCGACCGAGGCCGTCGCGGCCGCCTCCTCCGCCGGCGCCGTCAGCAACTGCCGCCGCGTCCCGCCGCTCTCGGTTACGGCCAGCGGGCCGGTGTACGAGGCCGGCAGGTAGAGGACGAACGTGCTGCCCTTGCCCAGCTCGCTGTCGACGTGGATCTCCCCGCCGAGCAGCCTGGCGATGTCACGGCAGATCGCGAGACCCAGGCCCGTGCCGCCGTACTTGCGGCTCGTGGTGCCGTCGGCCTGCCTGAACGCCTCGAAGATGACGTCCCGCTTGTCGGGCGCGATGCCGATGCCGCTGTCGATCACCTGGAAGGCCAGCAGGTCGGCGGCCTCGTGCAGGCTGTCGTCGTCGAAGTCGACTCCGGGCGGTGCCATCGAGACGCGCAGTTTCACCTCGCCCCGCGGCGTGAACTTCACCGCGTTGGAGAGCAGGTTACGAAGCACCTGCTGCAGGCGCTGCTCGTCGGCGCGCAGCTCCTGCGGCACGTCGGACTCGACGTCGACGTTGAACGACAGCCCCTTGTCCTGCGCCAGCGGTGCGAACGCGGCCTCCAGCAGGTCGACCATCTTCGGCAGCGACACCTGGATCGGGTGGATGTCCATCCGGCCCGCCTCGACCTTGGACAGGTCGAGCATGTCGTTGATCAGCTGGAGCAGCGCCGAGCCCGCGCTGTGGATCGTACGGGCGAACTCCACCTGCTGCGAGGTCAGGTTGCCCTCGGCGTTCTCGGTCAGCAGCTTGGCCAGCACCAGCAGGCTGTTGAGCGGTGTGCGCAGCTCGTGGGACATGTTCGCGAGGAACTCGGACTTGTAACGCGAGGACACCGCGAGCTGCTCGGCGCGCTCCTCCAGCGTGCGGCGTGCCTGCTCGATCTGGAAGTTCTGGATCTCGATCGCGCGGTTCTGCTTGGCCAGCAGGGCCGCCTTGTCCTCCAGCTCGGCGTTCGACCTGCGCAGCTCCTCCTGCTGGCGCTGCAGCTCGTCGGAGCGCTCCTGCAGCTCCCGGGTAAGCCGCTGCGACTCGGTGAGCAGGTCCTCGGTGCGGGAGTTGGCGATGATCGTGTTCATCGTGACACCGATGGTCTCGACGAGCTGGCGCAGGAAGTCGAGGTGCACCTCGCCGAACGGCGTGAACGAGGCCAGCTCCAGCACGCCGAGCACCCGGCTCTCGAACAGGATCGGCAGCACCACGATCTGCGCGGGCGTGGACTGGCTGAGTCCGCTGTCGATGGTGATGAACTGCGGCGGCACGTCGTCGAGCATGATGTGCCGGCCTTCGGCCGCCGCCTGACCGACGATGCCCTCGCCGATCGCGAAGCGCTGGCGCGGCCCCCGGTCGGGGCGCACGCCGTACCCGCCGATCAGCAACAGCTCGTGGTCGCCCTCGGGATCGATGCTGTAGAAGGCGCCGTAGCGGGCCGAGACCAGCGGTGTCAGCTCGCTCATCGTCAGCTTGGCCACCTCGAGCAGGTCGCGGTGGCCCTGCATCAGCCTGGAGATGCGGGCCAGGTTGGACTTGAGCCAGTCTTGCTCCTGGTTGGCCTGCGTGGTCTCGCGGAGGTTGGCCACCATCGAGTTGATGTTGTCCTTCAGCTCCGCCAGCTCGCCCTTCGCCTCGACGGCGATCGAGCGGGTCAGGTCACCGCGGGCCACGGCGCTGGTCACGGTCGCGATGGCGCGCACCTGGGTGGTGAGGTTTCCGGCCAGCTCGTTGACGCTCTCGGTGAGCCGCTTCCACGTGCCCTCGACGCCCTCGACCCGCGCCTGGCCGCCAAGCTGCCCCTCGGAGCCCACCTCTCGGGCGACTCGGGTCACCTCGGAGGCGAACGACGACAGCTGGTCCACCATGCGGTTGATGGTGGTCTTCAGCGCCAGGATCTCGCCCTGGGCGTCCACGTCGATCTTGCGGGTGAGGTCGCCGTTGGCCACGGCAGTGGTGACCTCGGCGATGTTACGCACCTGGGAGGTCAGGTTGTTGGCCATGAAGTTGACGTTGTCGGTGAGGTCCTTCCAGACGCCCGACACGCCGGTCACCCGGGCCTGGCCGCCGAGCTGCCCCTGCGTGCCGACCTCGCGGGCGACTCGGGTCACCTCGTCGGCGAAGGAGGACAGCTGGTCCACCATCGTGTTGAGGGTGTCCTTGAGCTGGAGGATCTCGCCCTGCGCGTCAACGGTGATCTTCTTCGACAGGTTGCCCTGCGCCACCGCGGACGACACGGCCGCGATCTGGCGCACCTGAGAGGTCAGGTTGTTGGCCATGGAGTTGACGTTGTCCGTCAGGTCCTTCCAGACCCCGGACACGCCGCGCACCTGCGCCTGGCCGCCAAGCTGGCCCTCGGTGCCCACCTCGCGGGCGACTCGGGTCACCTCGGAGGCGAACGACGACAGCTGCTCGACCATCGTGTTCATGGTCGACTTGAGCTCGAGGATCTCGCCCTGGGCGTCCACGTCGATCTTGCGGGTGAGGTCGCCGTTGGCCACGGCCGTGGTCACCTGGGCGATGTTGCGCACCTGGTACGTCAGGTTGTTGGCCATCGAGTTGACGTTGTCCGTCAGGTCCTTCCAGACCCCCGACACGCCCTTCACCTCGGCCCGGCCGCCCAGCTTGCCCTCGGTGCCCACCTCGCGGGCGACTCGGGTGACCTCGTCGGCGAAGGAGGACAGCTGGTCCACCATCGTGTTGAGGGTGTCCTTGAGCTGGAGGATCTCGCCCTGCGCGTCGACGGTGATCTTCTTCGACAGGTTGCCCTGGGCCACCGCCGTCGCCACGGTCGCGATGCTGCGCACCTGGGAGGTCAGGTTGTTGGCCATGAAGTTGACGTTGTCGGTGAGGTCCTTCCAGACGCCCGACACGCCGGTCACCTGCGCCTGGCCGCCGAGTTGTCCTTCGGTGCCCACCTCGCGGGCGACTCGGGTGACCTCCTCGGCGAAGCCGGACAGCTGGTCGACCATCGTGTTGACGGTGTTCTTCAGCTCGAACATCTCGCCCACGGCGTCGACCGTCACCTTGCGGCTCAGGTCGCCCTTGGCCACCGCGGTGGTCACCACGGCGATGTCGCGCACCTGCGCGGCCACGCGGGACGACATCGTGTTGACGGCCTCGGTGAGGTCGCGCCAGCTCCCCGACATGCCGCGCAGGTTGGCGCTGCCGCCCAGCCGGCCCTCCGTGCCGGCCTCGCGCGCCACCCTGGTCACCTCGCCGTTGAACAGCGCGAGCTGGTCGACCATGCCGTTGATGGCCTTGCCCAGGCGCCGCACCTCGCCCCTGGCCGACCGGTCGAGGTCGATCCGGCGCGACAGGTCGCCCTTGGCGACCGCGTCGATCACGTCGGCCGCGCCGCTCACTGGGCTCACCAGGGCGTCGATCAGCTGGTTGACCGACTCGACGCTCTCCGCCCACGCGCCGACGCCGGGACCAGGGGTCAGCCGCTCCCCGAATCGGCCTTCTTTGACGACTTCTTTACGAACGCGCACCAGCTCGTTGGCCAGATGCTCCCGGCGGTCGGCCACTTCGTTGAGCAGCAGCCGGACCTCGCTGAGGATCCCGGGAGGCGCATGAGGAACACGACGCCGGAAATCGCCATCACGCCAAGAGAAAAGTGTCTCAAGGATGGGCACGAGATCCGACTCGGTGTAGGTCCTCTCCTCCGGGGTTGGCGTGGCCTTGGCCGTGGTCATGGGGCCTCCTTCACTCGCGGCGTGCTCCGGCGAGTGATTCAAGTCTGTCACGATGAGTAGCTCGTAGTCCTGTCCTTGGATTTACCCCAACTCACCTGGAAGTGTGGTAGGCACGTTGAGATGACTGGTTCTCCCCATGCGGTGCTCGCTGCGACCTTCGCGCCGGGCGAGACCGCTGTGACGGCTGCGATGAGGTTCACGCGCGAGGTGATGACCGCGTGGGCCACCGGCGGCGTGCTCCATACCGCCGAGCAAGTCGCGGGAGACTTGGCCGAACAGGTCGCCGATGAGCCGTTTGAGGTGATTTGGAAGCATTTCGGAGATGCTGTACAGGTTGAGTTGAGGCAGCGAAACCTTTCCCAGGGTGATCCAAAAGCTCCTTCCGCGAATGTCGAAGAGTGGGGCGTCACCTTCACGGGCGATTCCCGTGTCCATTGGGCTAGGCTCACGCTACCTGGCTCCGCGGACAGGGTGGCAGCCGAATGGCTGGAGGAGAGCTCCAGAGGGCCGCATTGGCTCGGGTTCCTGGCCGACGCCAGCGACCTGCTCGCGGGCACGCTCGACCCCGACATGGTTCCGGCGATCATCGCCCAGGTCGTGGTGCCGCGGTTGTCGAGCTGGTGCGCCGTCTACACCGCCGACAACTCCGTCGGGCCGCTGCGGTTGGTCTACCTCTGGCATGCCGACGAGGCCAGGATCGACGGCCTGCGCGAGCAGCTCGCCGACATGGATGTCTCCGCGGCCGACACCAGGGTGACCTCGGCCATCCACCTGGCCGACTCGCAGGTGCTCGCCGTGCCGCTCATGGCGCGCGGGCGCGGCCTCGGCATGATGTGCCTGGGCCGGCCTGACCGCTTCCCCGACGAGGTCATCCAGTTCGCCGAGGACATCGGCAGGCGTGCCGCGCTGGCCATGGACAACGCAAGGCTCTACGCCCAGCAGGCCGCCGCCAACCGGGCGCTCCAGCGCAGCCTGCTGCCGCCCAACGAGCCCGAGGTCCCCGGGCTCGACTACGGCGTCATCTACGAGCCGGCCGGCGAGCTCAACGAGGTCGGCGGCGACTTCTACGATCTGTTCAAGTCGGGGGACGACTCCTGGCGGTTCGCGATCGGCGACGTTTGCGGCACCGGCCCTGAGGCCGCCGCCGTGACCGGGCTGGCCCGCCACACGCTGCGGCTGCTGGCCCGCGAGGGGTACGGCGTCGCGGCGGTGCTCGGGCGGCTCAACCAGGCGATCCTGGAGGAGGGCGAGCGCGCCAGGTTCCTCACGCTGCTGCACGGCGACATCACGCCCGTGGAGACCGGCCTCGAAGTGCGCCTGGTCTCGGCCGGACACCCCGAGGCGCTGCGGCTCAAGCCCAGCGGCAAGGTCGAGACGGTCACGACGCCGCAGTCGTTGCTGGGGGTCTTCCACGAGGTCGTGTTCGAGGCCGACACCGTGCACCTGGACCACGGCGACGTGCTCTTGGCCGTGACCGACGGGGTGACGGAGCGGCGCTCGGGCGGCCGGCTGCTCGACGACGACGGCGGACTGGCCAAGCTGCTGGCCGAGTGCGCGGGGTTGTCGGCCAGGGCGGTGGCGGAGCGCATCCGCAGGGGCGCGGCCGACTTCGCCTCGGAGCCGAGCCAGGACGACCTGGCGATCGTGGTGCTGCGCGCCCGCTAGCCCGCTGCTCAATGACGCCTCCCTGTGACAGCGTGGGCGCATGCTGTCAACGGGATCGACCGACGGTCAAGTCAACCGGTCAGCCAGCTTCTTACAGTGTGTCAAGTCTCACTGTGGATTTACGTGCTTTCTGGCGAAATCGAGCTGGAGCGCGAGCTGCGCCATCCGCTCGGAGACCACGAGCGAGCCGCGGATGGCGTCGTAGGTGTAGAGCTCGTAGTCGCGCCCATGCTCGGCGAGCTTGGCCACGTACTTCTCGATCTGGCGCAGCGGGCAGCGCGTGTCGTCCTCGCCCGCGAGGATCAGCAGCGGGCTCTTGACCTGGTCGACGTAGGTGATGGGGGAGCTGGCCGCATACCGCTCGGGCTGCTCGTCGGGCGAGCCGCCGAGCAGCGCGCGGTGGTAGGCGCGCAGGCTCTCCGCCTCGTCCTCGTACGCGGTCTGGTGGCAGGCGATCGGCGCCGCCGCGACGCCGGCCGCCCACAGGTCCGGCTGCGTGCCGAGGCCGAGCAGCGTGAGGTAGCCGCCCCACCCCGAGCCGGCCAGCACGATCTTGTGCTCGTCGGCGATGCCGCGATCGATCACGCTCTGGCGTACGGCGGCCACGTCGGCCAGCTCGATGTGCCCGACGTCGCCGTGCAGCGCGTCGCGCCAGGCGGAGCCGTACCCGGTCGAGCCCCGGTAGTTGACCCGCACCACCGCGAACCCCGCGTCCACCCACGCGGCGGCCTCGGGCGAGAACGCGTCGCGGTCGTGCGCCGTCGGGCCGCCGTGCAGCAGGAAGACCGTGGGGTACGGGGTGACGCCCACCTCGGGCTTGGAGACCAGCGCGTGGATGCGGCCGCCCTCGCCCTCGACGTCGATGTCCTCGACGGGGACGCTCGGCGGGGCGGGCGGGCCGCTCGGATTGACCACGACCTGGCCGTTGGTGGACCGGATGATCGGCGGGCGCGAGGCGCTGGACCAGGAGTACTCGACGTGGCCGCCGGGGCGGGGAGCCGCCTCGTCGATCACGCCGTGCGGCGTCTCGATGGGGCTCAGGCCGCCGCCCGCGAGGTCGTAGCGGTGCAGGTAGCTGCGGGCGCGGTGGTCGCGAAGGATGAGCAGGCCGCGGCCGTCGTCGTACCAGTCGGCGTCGAGGTCGCCGGAGTCCTTGAGCCAGATCTCGCGCTGCTCGCCGGTCACCGGGTCCCAGACCAGGGGCTCGTGGCGCTCGCGGCGCTCGTGCAGGGCGAGCAGGCGGCGGTCGCCGACGACCGGGGCGAATCTGAGGCCGGTGACGCCCTTGGTGGGGCCGTCGTACAGCTCGCCCACGGTGTTGCCGTTCTGGCGGACGACGCGGAGGGCCGGGTGGCGGAAGTCGCCGTACTCGCCGTGATTTATCGCGATAAGTGACCCGTCGAGGGACATGTCGGCGACCCAGGCGGCCTCGGTGTGCTCGTACAGGAGCCTGGCCGGCTCGCCGTCGCGTACGAGATAGACCCGGAACCTGCCCTCGCTGGCCAGGGTGATCGCTGCGGTGCCCGTCGTGGACAGGGCGATGCCGCCGGGCTGGCCCGGCGGCAGGTCGGGGGCGACCGGCTCGTTGGGGCCGCCGTTGAACGGCTGGCGCCACCACACGCCGAACTCGTCGCCGTCGGTGTCGGCGAACCAGTAGATCCACTGGCCGTTGGGGTCGATGGCCGCGTACGCGGTGCCCTTGGGGCGGTCGGTGACCTGCCGGGTGGCGCCGGTCACGCGGTCCCAGGCGTAGACCTCCCACGTACCGGTGGCGTTGGAGCGGTAGATGGAGCGGTTCGGGGCCTGGCGCGCCCAGGACGGCAGCGTCATGCGCGACGCCCGGAACCTGGCCTGCCAGCGTTCCTCCGCCTTCATCCGGCGCGCCCCCTCCCTTTGATGCCCCCCACCTCCGGGCGAGGGATGTCGTCCAGTATTGCGCCTGTGCCGGGGAAATACTCGGGGAATGTGGGGGAATTTCGGACTAAATGCCCCATCAGTAACACCAGTCGCACATGCCCGTCAAGGAACAGGTCTTGATCAGGTTGCGGGCTCGAAGATAGACAGATGAAACGACGCTTGCGTAACTACTTTTTGCTGTCTTTTCGCGACATTCCGGTAGACAAATGCCGCGATTCGCTCAGTTAGCTCGCCCGGGTCGGTATGCCACGCACTTGGGCCCATCCCGACTACCTGCGCAATGTCGTCATGCCCCAGCTCCATCTCGAATTCGATCGAGCGCCGCTCCGACTCGGCGAAGCCCTCCAGGCTGCGCGCCAGCCTGCGTTCCTTCTCCTCATCCACGGAGAGCAGGCCGAGCTCCTCGACGAGCGGGCGCAGGTGACGCCCGGCCGGGGTCACGACCAGAGCGACGCCGCCGGGCCGCAGGATCCTCCCGAACTCGGGCCCGTTCCTGGGCGCGAACACGTCGATCACCACATCGGCCACCCCGTCCCTGATGGGGAGCGGGCGCCACACGTCGGCCACGAACGCCCCTGCCCTGGGATGCACCCGCGCCGCCCGGCGCACAGCGTGCTTCGACACATCGAACGCCATCCCGATGCCATCGTTAACCGCGTTGAGCGCGGCCGCCAGATAGTGTCCGGTGCCCGCGCCCGCGTCGACGATCAACGGCGCGGCCCTACCCTCCGCGCGACGACCGTCTGCTATTTCCGGCCCGTACGCGAGACCTCCTGGTCCTGCGCCGTAACCGGCCTCCACTCCCGCCCCACGGTACGCCCTCAACTCCTTGCCGTCATTCGTTTCGGTGGAGTACTCACGTTTGGCTGGAACGTTCTTGCCGCATGCGTACTTTCGTACGGTTTCTGCCACTGCATCTTGCAGCGGTGCGTAGTGACCTGCGTCGAGAAATCGTGCCCTCGCGGCCACCATCTCGGCGCTGTCGGCCGTTCCCGGGGGTTTGTTGCCTACAAGGAGGCTGACGTAGCCCTGCTTGGCCACGTCGAACGCATGCCCGTTGGCGCACCGCAGCGCGTCGGCGTCGAGCCGCACACCGGCTCGGCAGACGGGGCAGACGAGGAATTCGACGATGTCGGCCAGCATGCCGCCCATTCTCGTCCACCACCCGGGGACCCTTCCCGACGGGGGTTACCGCGGGTCGGGTGCCCTTGAGGCGGCGGCCGAGGCCCGTCGTGGGGGGCGCATGGAGCGGGTTCGTGGCGTCGCCGCTGAGCGCTCGTGCGGCCTGGCCGCGGGAGCGCGCCCGGAGGCCGCCGTGTCGGTGGGTGGGTTGCGGTGCGGCGTTCGCCTGCGATGGTGCGTCGATGCGGGCGGGTGGCCGGGGCGCAGCACGCGTTGCGCCGGGCTCCGCCGCACACCACCTCGCCGACGCGGCGCGCCAAGGGTCCGGGCGGGTGTGCTCCTCGGGGTGCACGTCGGGGCGCCTGAGGCATGCGTTCGTCGGAGCGGCGCGTCGATACGAGCTCGGGCCCCGACGATGCCTGCCCGCATCCCGTGATGCGGTTCGCGCTCCTGACTGCCGTCGCGCCGACGAAGCGCCTATCGCGCCGATGGTGCGACCGTTGCGCCTCCGATGCGTCATCGCACTCACGATGCGCCGTCGGCGTGCGGTGCGGGCGCCGTTGGGGGCGCCGCCTTCGGTTTGCACGCCGTGAGGAGCGCGGAGAGCGGAGGCCGTGAGGCGCCGGTGCGAGAAGCCGGAGGCCGTGGGCGCCATGAGGCCGAAGCCTGTCGGGCGTGAGCGCAAAGGCCGTGATAGCCGGAGGCCGTGGGCGTCGTGAAGACCGAAGCCCATCGGGAGCGCGGAGGCCGTGATAGCCGGAGCCCGTCGGACGTGGGCGCGAAGGCCGTAAGCGGGGGCCGTGGATCGTGGGGCGGGAAATCGGGGGCCGTAAGGGGGAGCAGGGCACGGGGGTCAGGCGGCGGCGGCTTCGAGGAGGAAGGCGGCGTTGGAGGGGGTGGAGCGGAGCTTGCCTATAAGGACCTCGAGCCCTTGCTGCTTCTCCAGCCCCGTGAGCATCCGGCGCAGCCGCCACACCACCTGCCGTTCCTCCGAGTGCAGCAGGATCTCCTCCCGCCGCGTCCCGGAGGCGTCCAGGTCCACGGCCGGGAACAGCCGGCGTTCGGCCAGCTCGCGGACGAGGTGCAGCTCCATGTTCCCCGTCCCCTTGAACTCCTCGTACAGGTTGTTGTCCATCCGCGACCCCGTGTCCACCAGCGCGGTGGCGAGGATGGTGAGGGAGCCGCCGCCCTCGACGTTGCGGGCGGCGCCGAAGAAGCGCTTGGGCGGGTACAGGGCCCCGGCGTCGATGCCGCCGGTGAGGACCCGGCCGCCGCTGGGAGCGAGGTTGTTGTACGCCCGCCCCAGCCGCGTCAGCGAGTCGAGCAGCAGCACGACGTCCTGTCCGGACTCCACGAGCCGCTTGGCCCGTTCGATGGCCAGCTCGGCGACGGCGGCGTGGTCGCGGTCGGGGTGGTCGAAGGTCGAGTAGAAGATCTCGCCGGAGATCGTGGCGCGCATCTCGGTGACCTCCTCGGGCCGCTCGCCCACGAGGACCACCATGAGGTGCACCTCGGGGTGGTTGCGGGTGATCCCGGCGGCCAGGGCCTGCAGGACCATGGTCTTGCCGGCCTTGGGCGGCGCGACGATGAGGCCGCGCTGACCCTTGCCGATAGGAGCGAAGAGGTCGACGACGCGCGTGCTGAGCGACTCGGTCTCGATGTTGAGCCGCTCGGTCGGATGTACAGGTGTCAGCTCGGCGAACCGGGGCCGATCGCGCCACTGCGCCATGCCGTTGACGGACGTGACGCCGGCGAGCTTGTTGCCGGCGAACGACGCGACGACGTGGTCGCCGGGCCGCAGGTCGAACTGCCGTACCTTGTCGGGCGGAAGGCGGACGTCGCCGGGGCCGGGCAGGTGGCCGCCCCGGATGAACGCGGACTTGTCGCGTACGTCCAGGAGGCCCTCAACCTGGCGGACAGGCACGTCCGCACGCTGTTCAGGAATGTGTACAGACATGGTGAAACCCCTTGAGGGAGACGCGCCGGGCCAGGCCGGGCGCGGTGATGAAAAGGAAGCCGGGCCCCGCGAGAAGGCGGGACGAGACTCAGATGAAGAACCAGCGGAGCGGAAGCTCAACGCTTGGTGGCAAGATACCACACCATCTGGCCCAGTAAACGCCTAGCCCTCTTGGGCTATTCCCGGGCCGTTCTCGGAGTTTCTCCCACGGACACGAGACGGGGCGCGTGACAATGTTCTTCTCGGCACCGTACTGCGAGGAAAATTACCGCGCCCGGTGTAGCCGAGGGCACAGAGCCCCCATCGACGCAGCGTCATCGTGTCAAGTGACATGCAGGACCCCTGCAACCCGGTGAGGGTTCCATAGGACAAACAGCACTCCTTGGGGGAGCACCATGAAGACCGTCAACCACTGCCCGCAGTGCCACCACGAGCTCGACGAAGGCCCGATCATGTACAGGTGCTCGCACTGCTGCCGCGCCGTCTACGCCGCCGACATCGAGAACGAGTTCGTACCGCCCCAGCCCGTAGCCGCCTAATCTGGGCGAGTGCCACATAGACCTATAACCGTCTCCGGCGTCGAGGTGACACCGCTCTGCGACGCCGTGGGCCCCATGGGAGCGGCGATCCGCCGCCCGCTCGCCGAGATGTTCCCCGGTTCCGGACTCCAGGACGAGCAGTGGGTCCTGCACTTCCACTGTTATCTGATCCGTGACGCGGCCGGTCGGCTGACCCTCGTCGACACCGGCATCGGTGGCGCGGATTCACCGGCCGCGAGCTGGGCGCCGGTCCCCGGAACGCTGGCCGGTGAGCTGGCAGCCGCGGGTGTCGCGCCCGCCGAGATCGGCACCGTCGTACTCACCCACCTGCACAGTGACCACGCCAGCGGCGTGGTGACGGACGGCAGGGCGGCGTTCGAGAACGCGCGATACGTGCTCCAGCAGGCCGAGCTGGACGCCGCACGCGGTCCGGTGCTCGACCGGCTGGTGACCCCGATCAAGGGCCAGTTGCATGCGGTCGAGGGCGATGCCGAGGTCTCGCCGGGAGTCCACGTGCACCTCGCGCCCGGCCACACCCCCGGCCACCAGATCGCCAGGGTCGGAGAGGTGGCCATGACCGGAGACCTCGTGCTCCACCCCGTGCAGCTCGACGACCCGGCCATCCGGTACGTCTACGACGACGACCAGGAGACGGCCGCGCGCACCCGCGCCGAGGTGCTCAGTACGCTCAGGGCCCAGCAGGCAATTCTCGCCACCGCTCATTTCGGCGAGCCGTTCCTGCGTCTTTAAGAGACTTCCAGGCACGATGTGTAGCCATGAAGACACACGTTGTGACCGGCGTCGCTCTTGGCGCCGTTCTGGTGTTCTCGTCGGCAGCGTCGCCGGCGTCGGCAGCGCCCACGCCCGATCTGTCGGGCGCCGTCTACGCCGGCATCGGAAATCAGCTCACCCGGTACGCGAACGGCGAGTGGAGCACGCTCGCCGAGATCGGTGCCACGCCGCAGTTCGCCGCGTCGCCCGACGGCACGAAGGCGGCCTGGGTGACCGAAAACGGTGAGCTCCAGGTCAGGCAGGGCGGCAAGACCACCACGCTCGTGAGCGGGCTCCAGGGCGGCACGCCGTGCCTGACCCCGGTCTGGTCCGCCGACTCGAGCAGGGTGGCCTACCCGGCCCAGGGCGACGCGATCATGTCCGCCAAGGCCGACGCCAGCGCTCCTCCGCGCAAGCTGGGCACGTCCCCGGGCGTCTGCCACCTCGCCTGGTCGGCCAACGGCCGCTACCTCGCCGGCTACAACACTCAGGGCGACGGCCTCTACCGGCTCAACGCCAAGACCGGCAAGACCGTCCCGGCCAAGGGTGTCAAGTACATCAACCATGTGCAGAGCCTGTCGCCCGACGGCAGCAAGGCGGTCGTCTCGTTCCCGGACAGCCCGGAGACGCTCGGCGACGGGACCTGGCCCGCCTCGTTCAAGCCGGTCGTGCTCGACATCGAGACGGGCAAGAGGCAGCGGCCGGAGGTCAAGGGCAAGCAGCTCGGCGCCTTCTACTTGCCGGACGGCCGCCTGGTGGTGCGTACGGCCGGCACGCGCGGCCAGTCCGGGACCGGCGACCCCGCGCACAACTCGCTGGTCGTGCTCGACAGCGAGGGACAGCCGGTCCAGCGGATCGCCGAACCGACCAAGGCCAGGAACCGGGCGCTGCTCCAGGTCCTGCCGTAGCGGCTAACGCCCGCTCATGACCGGCTGATCGGCCAGGATCGACACGGGCAGGGCGACCATCGCGGTCAGGCCGCCGTACGGGGAGGGCGCGAGAGTGACCTTGATGCCGTGCCTGGCCGCGAGCCTGCCCACCACGAACAGGCCGAGCCGGTCGCTCTGCGCCAGGTCGAACTCCGGCATCTTGGCCAGCCGCTCGTTGAGCTCGTCCAGCTCCGCGCGGGGCAGGCCGAGGCCGCGGTCCTCGATCTCGATCATGAGGCCGTGCGGCGTGGTCGCGCTGCGCACGTCCACCCTGGTCTGGGGTGGCGAGAAAAGCGTGGCGTTCTCGATCAGCTCAGCCACCATGTGGGCCACGTCCGTGACCGCCGCACCCAGCAGTGCGATCGGCGGCGGCTGGATGACCTCGATCCGCTCGTACTCCTCCACCTCCGCCACGGCGGCGCGCAGCACGTCGAGGATGGGCACCGGGTTGCGCCAGCCGCGGCCCGGAGCCTGGTCCGACAGAATGATGAGGCTCTCGGCGTGCCTGCGCATGCGGGTGGTGAGGTGGTCGAGCTTGAACAGGTCCGCCAGTGCCTCGGGCTCCTCCGTTGCCCGCTCCATGCTGTCGAGCTGGAGCAGCTGCCGGTGGAGCAGCGACTGGTTGCGCCTCGCGAGGTTCACGAAGACCTGGCTGACGCCGTGCCGGAGCCTGGCCTGGCTCACCGCGGCCTCGACCGCCGTGGACTGCACGTCGTTGAACGCCTGGACGATGTCGCGGATCTCGGACGTGCGGGTCTTGACCTCGATCGGGGCCACCTCTTCGGTGGTGGGCGGGGCCGCGTTCGTGCGCAGCCGCCTGACCAGGCCGGCCAGGCGCACCTCGGCCAGCTCCGTGGCGGCGTCGCGGAGCCCGGCCAGCTCGCGCACCAGCCGCTTGCGGAAGCGCAGCGAGAGCATGATCGAGGCGATGACGGCTATCAGGCCCACGCCGCCGGCCACGCCGACTTTGATCAGCATGCCGATGGCCGTCGGCGTCACCCGCCGCACGAGGCTCTGCACGGCCAGGGCCTGGTTGCGCTCGACCGCCGCCCACAGGTTCTGGCCGTCGATGGGCCAGGTCGCGGCCGTGGCGGGCAGGCCGTTCGTGACCGCCTGGCCCCGGATGGCGTCCTCGGCGTCCAGGAACTCCTTGTAGACCGGTGACGCGGCCATCCGCTCGTACGGCTTGCGCAGGCCGGAGTCCAGGTGCGAGAGCGCCTGGGAGAACAGCAGCCGCCTGGTGGCCACCAGGCCCGTGAACGCCTCGTGTTCCCGGGGTTCGACCCTGCCCTTGGCCAGCACGATCGAGACCATGGCCCGCTCCCTGGACAGCACGTCCTTGGCCTCGCCCAGCATGGTCACGGCCCTGGCCTGCTTGTAGAGGGCCATGTCGGGCACCAGGACCATGGCGTCGTAGAGGCGGAAGGACGCGTCCACGATCTGGCTGTAGGCGTCGATCACGTCGAGCGGCGCGACGGTGGTGGCGTCCACGTCGCGGCGGACGTCCGCGAGATGGTCGAGCTTGGCGTTCAGCGCGGTCAGCTGCGCGGTCATCTCGGGTGACAGGTCGCGCAGGGTCTTGGACAGCGTGCGGAACGTGGCCACGGCCTTGTCCGTGTCACCACGCTGCCTGGCCACCTTGTTCGCGCCCTGGCCGGTGACCAGGAACTCCGCGGAGGCCAGCCGTTCGTCCTGCAGCTCGATGTTGACCCGCTCCGAAGGGTCGGCCAGCTTGGTCGCCAGGTCGCTGATGCCCAGCAGGCGCATGCCGTCGCCGCCGGTCAGGGCCGCGGCGAACGCCCACAGGCCCACCAGGGAGATCAGAGGGACGAGAAGGAGGACGAGGAGTTTCACTGCGATGGGACGGCCACGCGTGGGGGGCATGCGACCTCCGGGTGCATGATGAGATCGCCTCGCAGATTACACCCCCCTTTGGAAGGATTTCTGTGCGTCTTCCGCGTTCTTTCTCCGGCTGGACCATCGCGGTCTTCGGCCTCCTCTCCTTCGTGCTCGGCCTCCTCGGGTTGATCTCGCCCGACACCTTGCTGGCCATGCTGGGTTTCGAGGTGGTCGACGTACGGCCCGCCGGGGACTACACGCTGGTCTATATGGCCGCCTCATCGATGGCGGCGGTGAACATGGGCGTCTATTACATTTTCGCGTCGTCGGCGAACTACACGCCGTTCTTCCGCTGGACTGTGCCGTTCAGGCTCGTGACGTTCACGGTCTTCACCACGCTGGTGGTGACCGGAGCGGCACCGGGCAAGTTCTTCGGCGTCGGGCTCTGGGAGGGGCTCGGCGCGGTCATCACCGGCTTCGCGCTCTGGCGCGAGGGCAATCTGGTGCCCTCGCGCCAATGAGTCACGGCCTCGTGTCCTCGGAGCCGCGGGCGACGAGGCGGTCGCTGGGTTCGGGGCTGCGTTCCAGCCGCCGCTCCAGCTCTCGCTTCTCATCCTCCAGCCGGGCCACCCGGCTGGAGGCCTCGGCCCTCGCGCCGCGTAGCGCGCGGCGGCGTTTTGCGGACCTGCGCGAGCCCGAGCCCAACAGCCAGAGACCCAGCAGCAGGACGGCACCAGCGGCCGCCCCCGCGAAGAACATCTCCACCTGATTGGGCTCGAAGGTATATCCGAACAGGATGTACCTGGCGCTCTCCTCGGTCAGGACCAAGGCGAAGGCGCCGCCGGCGAGCAGGACCAAGATCAGTCCAAGCAGGATCATCCAACTCACCCCTTGTCGTCAGAGCCCGCTTCCACTGCCCCGACGGCGCAGGGGTATGCGCCATGATTGCGTTCATGAGACCCGAGCCGGGACAGGTGCTCCACTTCTCCGAGGACCCGACGATCGAGCGGTTCGTCCCGCACGTGGCACCGACGTCCAGCTTGAAGGAGTCGTACGTGTGGGCGGTCGGTCACGACCGCTGCCCCGATTACTGGTTCCCGCGCGCCTGCCCGCGGGCCATGGCCTGGGTCGGGCCACGCACCACCGAGGAGGACGCGGCCCGGATCATCGGCGCGGGGAGCGGCGAGCGGGTGCACGCCATCGAGTACGGCTGGCTGAAGCCGATCCGGGAGGTGCGGCTGTACGCCTACCGCCTGCCGGCGGACGACTTCAAGCCCATCGGTGACCCGCCGTCCGCCGTGGTCTCCACGGTCCCCGTGACGCCGCTGGGCCCGCCGGAGCGCGTGGGAGACCTGTTCGAGCTGTATGAGGAGGCGGGGATCCAGCTCAGAGTGCTGCCCCGCCTGTGGCCGTTCTGGGACGAGGTGATCGCCAGCACGCTGGAGTTCAGCGGGATCAGGCTGCGGAACGCCCGTCGATGAGCGCCAGCAGGGTCTCCAGCGGCATCGAGCCCGGCGGCCGCTTCTCCTTGGCGAACCTGTTGGCCTCGCGCCGCAGCACCTCGTTGACCGGGGTGGGCACGCCGTGCAGGCGGCCGAGCAGCACGATCTCGCCGTTGAGGTAGTCGGCCTCGATCGAGCCGCTGCTCCTTGCCAGGCTCTGCCACGACGAGCCGCCGCCGCGGGCGATGCCCTCGATGGGCTGGACGTCCACCTTGCGGCCGCGTACGCGGGCCTCCTCCTCGGGCGTCGAGTACGCGATCCCGGCCCGGTCCAGCACGGTCATGGCCTCGGCCCTGGCCCGCTCGAGCACCGTCTCCATGCCGGGAACGTGGCCCAGGAGCGCCTCCACGGCGTTGCCCAGGTTGCCGATCAGCTTGCCGTACTTCCAGCGCATGACGTCGGTCTGGGCCAGGCCCACCAGGCCGTGCTTGCTCAGGTCGTCGGCGATCCGCTGGGCGAGTTCGTCCACACCCTGGGGATAGCGGCCGACATGCAGCATGCCGGAGTACGGATGCGCGTGCGCGGCCACGACGCCGGGCTCCAGGTGCTGCGCGGGCAGCCACAGGCACATGCCGTAAACGCGCTCGAAGCGCCGCAGGACGGTGCGCTCGTTGTCCACACCGTTCTGGGCGCACACCACGGGCAGATCAGACGGCCAGCCGTCGAGTGCGGCGATCGTGTCCTGCGACTTGGTTGCCACGATCAGTACGTCGTCGTCGCGCGCCGGCACGGGGCCGTCGGCGGTGGGGATGTCGAGGGTCTCGGATGACTCGGGGGTGATCAGGCGCAGGCCGTCACGCTTGAGCGCCTCATAATGGGCGCCTCTGGCGATGAGGACAACCTCGTGCCCGCCCTGGTGGAGGCGGGCGCCGATGGTGCCGCCGACTGCTCCTGCTCCGATCACTATGTAGCGCATTGTCCAAGGATGTCACTTTGCGAGCGCAACTTGGGCCTGCGCCGTCACGGCAGACCCTCGCGTGCGCTCCCGCATGATCGTCTTGAGCACGCGCCAGCCGTCACGCACCGCGTGCAGGTTGCTCGCGCCGTGGATGCGGGAGCGCTCGTGGCTGGGGACCTCGCGGATGACGAGGCCGGCCTGGGCGGCGCGGACGTTCATCAACGTCTCGATCTCGAAGCCGTCGCAGTCGAGCTCGAGGGAGTCGAGGTGGCAGGCCCAGAAGGCGTTGTAGCCGTAGCAGAGGTCGGTGTAGCGGGTGCCGTAGAGGAGGTTCGTCAGCCCGGTGAGGAACTTGTTGCCGAACGAGCGGATCGGACTGAGGTCGTCCGAGCCGCCACCAGGGGCGTACCTGGAGCCCTTGGCGAAGTCGGCGCCGTTGACGAGCGTGGTGACGAAGGAGTGGATCTCCCGGCCGTCGGTCGAGCCGTCGGCGTCGATCATGACGATGATGTCGCCCCGGGCGGCCTGGAAGCCCTCGATGAGGGCGTTGCCCTTGCCGCGCCGGGACTGCACGACGACCCGGAGATCGGGGCGCAGCCTTCGCGCGACGGCGACGGTGTCGTCGGTCGAGTTGCCGTCAACGAGGATGACCTCGTCGATCCACTCGGGCAGCGTGGCGAAGACGTGGGGGAGGTTCTCGGCCTCGTTCATCGCGGGGACGATGACACTGACGCTGGCGGCGAAAGGCTGCTTGTTCATGTGCTAAAGGTCACCCGGCGCACATGCAAGTCACTTGACGCCTCCTTGCATTGGTCTGTTTTTACAAGATCTTCGCTTCCGCGGCCCTCTTGACGATCTCGTCAACGGTCTCCTGGGGCGTCTGCCGCGTGGTGTCGAGCCACAGGCCGATGCGCGGAGTTTCCATGCGGAGCACCGCGTCCAGCTGGGCAATCGTCCATCCGCCGCCGTATCCGATCTTGGCTCGGGCCCGCTCGCGATGATCGACTTCATCCGGATCGGGGGCCAGGACGATTACATGAAGAGGACGGGTGCGAATAAGTGTCGTAAACCGTTCCAAGTCCTCGCCGAGAATGACGTCCTGGACTATTGGCGTGAATCCGGAGTCGAAATACGTGTCCGCCGTGCTGGCCGCTATCCGGTAACGCAGGTGGAGCTGGCGAACCGCCTCGTCGGTGGATTCGGGGGTCATCTCGGCACGGCCGCCCACTACCATGCGCCTGAACGTGTCGCCGCGCACGTGGGCGGAGCGCGGCAGCCGTTCGGCCAGGGCCTGCGCCACGGTGGACTTGCCGGCGGCCGAGATGCCGGTGATCAGGACGACGCCGTTCACGCGCCCACGAGTTTCCGCACCCGGTCGGCGCCCACGGCCAGCAGCAGCGTGGGGAGCCTCGGACCGGTGTCGCGGCCGACCAGGAGCTTGTAGAGCAGGGCGAAGAAGGCCCGCTGCGCCGCCTTCAGCTCCGGCGACGCCTCGGCGTCCGCCGGCAGCCCGGCCTGGAGCTTCGGCACGCCGTACACCAGCGTGGTCAGGCCTGCCAGCGACCAGTCGTCCAGTCCGTCGGCCAGCAGCCGCAACGACTCGCGCTCGGCGGGGCCGAGCGAGTCGAGCAGCTCCTCGTCGGGCTCGTCGCGCACGCGCGTGCGCTGGTCGGCGGGCACGTGGCCGTCGATCCAGCGCTGGGCCCTGTCCAGGCGGGGGCGGGCCTCGTCGAGCGTCTCGATCGCGTCGAGGTCGCGCAGGATGCGCACGGTCTGCTCGGCATCGCCGGTCGTGATGTCGGCGATGGAGGCCAGCGTGCGGTAGGGGACCGGGTGAGGTGTCGCTGGGAGCGGGCCCGTGGCCGTGCTCACGGCCCGGTTGTACGCGGCCAGCTCGGCGGGCTGGGCCCGGCCTTCCGCGACCTTGCGGCCCAGGGCGTCCCACTCGTCGTAGAGCCGCTGGATCTCCTGGTCGAAGGCGATCTTGAAGGACTGGGCCGGCTTGCGGCGGGCGTAGAGCCAGCGCAGCACCGGCGCCTCCATGATCTCCAGGGCGTCGGCGGGGATCGGCACGTCGCCCTTGGAGCTGCTCATCTTGGCCATGCCGGTGATGCCGACGAACGCGTACATGGGGCCGATCGGCTGCTGCCCGCCGAACACCTCGCCCACGATCTGGCCGCCGACGATCCACGCCGAGCCGGGAGAGTGGTGATCGACCCCGGACGGCTCGAACACCACGCCCTCGTAGGCCCAGCGCATCGGCCAGTCGACCTTCCACACCAGCTTGCCGCGGTCGTGTTCGGCCAGTCGCACGGTCTCGCCGAAGCCGCACTCGCACGTGTAGGCCAGCTCGGTGGTCGCGTCGTCGTAGGCGGTGACCCGGGTCAGGTCACGCTCGCACAGGTCGCAGTACGGCTTGTACGGGAAGTACTCCTCCACCTGCTTCGAGCGGTAGCGCGACAGCACGGCGTCGATCCCGGCGCGCTCGCGCACGGCCAGCAGGATCTGCTCGCGGTAGGCGCCTTTCGTGTACTGCTCGGTCTGGCTGATGCCGTGGTATTCGACACCCAGCTGCTCGAGGGCCTCGATCATGGGCGCCTTGAAGTGCTCAGCCCAGTTTTCGTGTGTGCTGCCCGGAGGCGCGGGGACAGAGGTCAGCGGCTTGCCGATGTGCTCGGCCCAGGAGGGGTCGACGCCCGCGGGCACCCTGCGGAAGCGGTCGTAGTCGTCCCAGGACAGCAGGTGCACGCACTCGACGCCGCGCCGCCGGATCTCGTCGGCGACCAGGTGAGGGGTCATGACCTCGCGCAGGTTGCCCAGGTGGATAGGGCCCGACGGGCTCAGGCCCGAGGCGCACACGACCGGTTTGCCGGGCGCGCGTCGCTCCGCCTCGGAGATGACCTCGTCCGCGAACCTGGAGACCCAGTCGGTCTCGCCACTCTCCACCATCGTGCCATTCTCGCGGCTCAGCCCTGCGCAAGCCAACGTGTTACCTGGTTGCGTCCGTCGCGCCCCGCGCCGGCCCACCGACGTCACATCCCGCGCAGGGCGGGAGACGTGCAACCGTCGTGGTGGAGACCGCGGTGCGGCGCCCGGCGCCAAGGGCGGTCGGGCGCCGCGGATCGGGTCAAAGAGTCGACGTGTACGGGTCCCAGTCCGCCGGGAGCGGCTCCGGCGCGGTGGTGGTGGACGTGATGGGCTGGAACTCCGAGCGTTCGCCCGACTCCGAGATGGCGGACATGAGCTCCAGCACATGGAACGCCAGCTCGCCCGAGGCGCGGTGCGGCGCGCCCGACCGGAGTGACCTGGCCAGGTCGAGCACGCCGATGCCGCGCCCAGCCGTGGTGCCGGAGACCGGCAGCTCACGCCAGTCCGTGTCATGCAGCCCTCGGGCCAGCAGGGGCCCCTCGAAGGTGTTGGGATCGGGGAGCGACAGGGCGCCCTCGGAGCCGATGATCTCGATGGTCCGCCGGTTGATCGGCGAGTCGAAACTGAAGGTGGCAGAGGCGGTGGCCGCCCCCGGGAAGTCCAGCAGCGCGTTGACGTGCGTCGGGACGTCCACGGGGAAGACCTTGCCCTCCTTGGGCCCTGAGCCGACGACGCGGTGCAGGCGTGCCCTGCGCGTGCCGGCCGCCACCCGGGTGACGGGGCCGAGCAGCGACACCAGGGCGGTCAGGTAGTACGGGCCCAGGTCGAAGAGCGGGCCGCCGCCCGGTTGGTAGAAGAACTCAGGGTTGGGGTGCCAGGACTCGGGGCCGAGGCTCTGCGTGGCCGCCGTGACGGCGACCGGTTCGCCGATGAGGCCGGAGCGCAGGGCGTGCAGGGCCGACTGGAGCCCTGCACCTAAGAAGGTGTCGGGCGCGCCGCCCACCCGCAGGCCCAGGTTGGCGGCCTCGGCCACGATCTTGGTCGCCTGGTCCACGTCCGTGGCCAGCGGCTTCTCGCCGTACACATGCTTGCCGGCACGCAGCGACTCCAGCGCGACGGCCGCGTGCGCGGTCGGGATGGTGAGGTTGACGACGATCTCGACCTCGGGCACCGCCAGGACGGTGGCGAGGGCACCCGACACGGGCACGCCGTACTCGCCGGCGACCGCGGCGGCCCGCTCGGTGTCGATGTCCGCGACGCCGAGCACTCGTACGTCGGGGAAGGCTGTGAGGTTGCGAAGGTACTGGCCACTGATGTTTCCGGCGCCTACCAGTGCGACGCCGACGGGGCCGTTGCTCAAGAGCTCTCCAGGGAGGTGAGATAGGCGTGGCTGTCCGCGAGAGCGGCGAAGACGTCGGTCGCGCACTCGTCGAGCTCGACGATGCGCCAGGACTCGGGGGCGGCGGCGAGGATCTCGGGCACGGGCATGACGCCCCTGCCCACCGCGGTGTGCGGCTCGCCCTTGACCACCGGCCCGTCCTTGACGTGCAGCGCCAGTGTGCGCTCGGCCAGGCGGCCGAGCAGGGCGGGCACATCGGCGCCGCCCACGGCCGCCCAGTACGTGTCGATCTCCAGGAACACCTCGGGGGCGAGCAGGTCGGCCAGCGCCTCGAGGGCGTGCCGGCCGTCGATCTCCGGCTCGATCTCCCACCAGTGGTTGTGGTACCCGATCCGCATGCCGTGCCCGGCCGCCTGCTCGGCCAGGCCGTTCAGCAGGTCGGCCGTGCGCGAGAGGCCGTCGCGCGTGGTGAACTCCTCGTGCGCGATGCCGCCGGGGACGATCACCAGGTCGGTGCCGATCGTGGCGATGGCGTCGAAGACCTCGGCGGGCTCCTTGCTCAGCAGCGCGTACGCGTGCGTGCTCGACACGCTCAACCCGAGGTCGTCGATCACCTCGCGGAAGCCCTTGGGATCGGTCGTGGGATCGTAGGGCTCCACGGCCCGGTAGCCGATCTCCGCGATCTGGCTCAGCACCGTGTCGCGGTCTGCCGCCAGCGCGTCCCTGACGGTGTAGAGCTGGACACTGATGGGTTTCGTCATCCGCGTACCCCCAGGAGGTGCTCGAGTGCGAGCTGGTTGAGCCGGGTGAAGTGGAAGCCGCGCGCGGCCGCCACCTCCGGGTCGAAGTCGTCCTTGGCCAGGTCGGCCCAGGTCTCGCCCGGCGCCAGCGTAGGCTGCGCGAGCTCGTCCACGCGAGAGGCGCGCAGGGCCTCCTGCACTTCGGGGTCGGCGCGGAAGGCCCGCGACTTCTCCTTGAGGATCAGGTACGTGCGCATGTTCGCCGCGGCCGAGTCCCACACGTCCTGGGCGTCCTCGGTGCGCAGCGGCTTGTAGTCGAAGTGGCGCGGCCCGTCGTAGCCGCCGTTCTCCAGCAGGTCGACCAGGAAGAAGGCGCTCTTGAGGTCGCCGTGTCCGAAGATCAGGTCCTGGTCGTACTTCGGCCCGTGCTGGCCGTTCAGGTCGATGTGGAAGAGCTTGCCGTGCCAGAGCGCCTGGGCGATGCCGTGCACGAAGTTCAGCCCGGCCATCTGCTCGTGGCCGACCTCGGGGTTGAGGCCCACCATCTCGGGGTGCTCCAGGTCGTTGATCAGGGCCAGGGCGTGGCCGATCGTGGGCAGGAGGATGTCGCCGCGGGGCTCGTTGGGCTTGGGCTCGAGGGCGAAGCGGATGTCGTAGCCGCGCTCGCGTACGTACGAGCAGAGCGTGTCGAGGCCCTCCTTGTAGCGGTCGAGCGCGGCCTTGACGTCCTTGGCCGCGTCCGACTCGGCGCCCTCGCGGCCGCCCCAGCACACGTACGTCTTGGCGCCGAGCGAGGCGGCCAGGTCGATGTTCCTGATCACCTTGCGCAGCGCGTACCGGCGGACGTCGCGGTCGTTGCTGGTGAAGGCGCCGTCCTTGAAGACCGGGTGCGTGAAGAGGTTCGTGGTCGCCATCGGCACCTTCATGCCGGTCTCGTCCAGGGCCTTCCTGAACGCCGCGATGGCCTTCTCCCTGTCGGGCTCGACGGCGAGCAGGTCGTCGTCGTGGAACGTGACGCCGTACGCGCCGAGCTCGGACAGCCGGTGCACGCTCTCCACCGGGTCGAGCGGCGCCCTGGAGGCGTCGCCGAACGGGTCGCGCGCCTGCCATCCGACAGTCCACAGGCCGAACGTGAAGCGGTCGTCGGGGGTCGGGGTGAATGCTGACATTTAGCTGCGCTCCCTGTGATTAGTCCATAATCTGTACATAATCCTGAGGAGGTGGGCATGGCGGCGTCAAGGGGGGTCAGGCATGATTCCATGCGCGCCCGTAACCTGGCCGTAGTACTGGGTGCCATCCACCGATCAGGACCTCACACCAGGGCGGCGCTCGCTGAGATAACGGGGCTGACCAAGACCACCGTGTCCAGCCTGGTCTCCGACCTCCTGGAGGCGGGGGTGGTGACCGAGAGCGGGGCCGTGCGGGGCGGCGAGCGCGGGCGGCCGGGGGTCGCGGTGAGCTTGAGCGGGCACCGGGTGGCCACGCTGGGGCTGGAGATCAACATCGACTATCTGGCCGCGTGCGTCGTCGATCTCACGCGGGCCGTGCGGCTGCGCCGTACGCGGCGGGCCGACAACCGCAACTCCGACCCCGTGGAGATCCTGGAGAGCCTGCGCGACCTCGTGAAGGAGACGACGGCCGAGGCCGAGCAGGCTGGGCTGCGGATCATCGGCGCGGCACTGGCCGTGCCCGGCACGGTCGAGGGCGAGGTCCTGCGTAACGCGCCGCACCTCGGCTGGCGGGACGTACGCGTGCCGGACCTGGTCGATCTGCCGTTCGCGATCGACAACGAGGCGAACCTGGCGGCGCTCGGCGAGCTGTGGTTCGGCTCGCGGGCGCCGGACTTCCTCTACGTGTCCGGCGAGATCGGCATCGGGGCCGGGCTCGTGGTGGGCGGGACGGTGTTCAGGGGGACGTTCGGGCTGGCGGGCGAGCTGGGCCACGTCGTCATCGTGCCCGACGGGCCGGCGTGCCGGTGCGGCGGGCGGGGCTGTCTGGAGGTGTACGCCGGCCAGGACGCCCTGCTCGGCGCGCTGTCCTCGGTCACCTCGCTGGTCGCGCGGCTGGAATCGGGCGACCGGCCGGCGCTGGAGGCGTGCGAGCGGGCCGGGCACGCGCTCGGCGTGGCGCTCACCTCGGCCGTCCACCTCCTCGACCCCGGCAGGATCGTGCTGGGCGGTATCTACGCGCCGCTGTTCCCCTGGCTCGAAGGGCCGGTGTCGGAGGGGCTGGGGGCCAGGCTGGGGCAGATGCGCGGCACGCCGCCCGCCCTCGTGGTGTCGGAGATCGGCCCGGACGCGGCCGTGCTGGGCGCGGCGGGGCTGATCATCCAGCAGGTCATCGCCGAGCCCGCCCAGGTGCTCGGCCTCTAGCCCCGCCGTACGCACACGCCGCCACTTCCCCCACGCCCTCCTCCTAAGGGACCGCCCCGAAGCCCGCACCGCTCGCCCTAAAGGGACCGCCCCGAAGTCCCACTGCTCGTCCCAAGGGGGCCGCACCGAAGTCCCCACCGCCCGCCCCAAAGGGGACCGCACTGACGTCCCCATCCCCTCCTCCCCAAGGGACCGCACCGAAGTGCAGCGGGTGGCCGAGGAACGCAGGGAGCCGGGGAGCCTGGTTAGTAGTAGCCCTTGGCGCCGTCGAGCAGCTCCCTGATCGTGTCCAGGTGGCCGGCGTGCCTGGCCGTCTCCTCGACCATGTGGATCAGCATCCAGCGCAGGGTGGCGGACCCGGAGCGGAAGTCGGGGTGCTTGCCCACGTCGTCCAGCGAGTGGGCGGCGACGATCTCGTTCGAGATCTGGCACTGGCGCTCGTATTCGTCGAGGAGCCGCGCCAGCGGGACGCCGTCGACCTTCATGTCGGCGTCCTCCACAGCCTCATCGAACTGCGGGTTCTCGTCCTGGTGGCGGCCCAGGAAGAGCACCTCGAACCAGCAGTGCTCGGTCCAGCGCATGTGGGAGACCAGGCCCGCGACCGTCATGAGCGGCGAGGCCGGCAGGACCGGCCGGTGGGCGTCCTCCTCCGACAGGCCCTCGCATTTCCACTGGACGATCGCGCGCTGCATGTCCAGCCAGCCGACGAGCTGGGTACGTTCGTCTGCCACGAGAGGAGGGCGTACGCGAGGGAGGCTCATGAGCGCCGACGCTACTTCAGGGGCGGCGGCACCGCACCGCATTTTCCGCGTCGCCCCGATGGACCGGCAGGTACGGGTGCGCTGGGCGGACCAGGACGGCCCGCCCCAGCGCGCTACCCCGCCTCGAGATGATTGATTCCCGGAGGTGTGGTGACAGTCAGTGGTCATAGGCGATCAGTGACCGCTTGATCGGCTGACCCGATCTGCTCGTTGTGCCAGATCGCGGTGGTCAGCGCCAGCAGTCGGGCCGCGATGCGGGCGGTGACGCCCGCCACGGTCCTTCCGGCATGTCGCTCCAGCATCGAGTCGATCAATCAGACCCTCAAGGGACAGCTTGACGGAACCGCTTGCCCGCCCGAGGGGCCTCACCCTGTCAGGCCGGGGAGCACGTCAAGCGCGGTGGTACTGGACGGGGGTGGAGACTCGGCGGCCGAGCTCGGTGGCGGCGTGGCGCGGCCAGTACGGGTTGCGCAGGAGTTCGCGGCCCAGGAGGACGGCGTCGGCCTTGCCGGTGGCGAGGATGTCCTGGGCCTGGATCGGATCGGTGATCAGGCCGACGGCCGCCACGGGCATGCCGGTCTCGTTGCGTACCGGCTCGGCGAAGGGCACTTGGTAGCCGGGGCCGACTTCGACCTTGGCGTCGGGGACGTTGCCCCCGGTGGAGACGTCCATCAGGTCCACGCCGTGGTCCCGGAGCAGCTTGGCCAGCCGGACGGTGTCGTCTGACGTCCAGCCCTCGCGGTCGTCCTCCGGATTCTCCGTGAGCCAGTCGGTTGCGGAGATGCGGAAGAAGACCGGCAGTTCCTCGGGCCACACCGCGCGGACGGCGTCGACGACCTCCAGAGCGAAGCGGATCCGGCCCTCGAAAGAGCCGCCATATGCGTCGGTGCGGTGGTTGCTGTAGGGGGAGAGGAATTGGTGGATCAGGTAGCCGTGGGCGCCGTGGATCTCGGCGGCCTGGAAGCCGGCTTCGAGCGCGCGTCGGGCGGCGTCGGCGAACTGCTGGACGATCCCGCCGACCTGCTCCTCGGTGAGTTCATCCGGCCTGGTCGACGTCGAGGCGAAGGGGATGGCGCTGGGGGCGACCGGCCTCCAGCCGTGGGGTTCGTCCGGGGCGATCTGGCGTCCGCGGTCGACCCAGGTGCGCTCGGTGGACGCCTTGCGGCCGGCGTGGGCGAGCTGGATGGCGGGAACGGTGCCCTGAGCCTTCAGAAAGGAGGTGATGCGCTGGAAGGCTGCGACCTGGGTGTCGTTCCAGATGCCGAGGTCATAGGGACTGATGCGGCCCTCGGGGCTGACGGCTGTGGCCTCCGTGATGATCAGCCCTGCGCCGCCGGTGGCGCGTGCCGCGAGGTGGGCGAAGTGCCAGTCCGTCGGAGCGCCGGACGCATCGCCGTCCGGTGCGGCGCTGTACTGGCACATTGCCGCCATCCAGATGCGGTTGGGGATGGTCAGTGACCTGATGGTGTAGGGGGTGAAGAGGGTGGTGCTCACGTCGAACTCCTGGTGAGGCGGTCGGTGCCGTATGGCGCTGGGCGGATGGGATCTGGCGGCACGGGGACGGCTGCGGGCCCGCACCTGGTGCGGTTCAGTGGCGGACGACGGTCCGCTGTTCTGCAGGCATGAAGCCCGCGACGACGCGTCCGGGCTCGCGGGTGCGACCCTCCAGGGCTGCCGACAAATGGCCAGAACGAGGATGGCGCCCAGGACCTACGGCAGGAAGCCCGTGATCACGTACTCGGTCGGCTCGATGCCGAAGGCCCCGATCGCGAGAGGCATGGTGGGCACACCTTTCCAGACGATTGCAGATGCGCTTTGGCTTCGCGTACAATAGTTGCAGACGCGGTCAAATGCAAGCGCGGGCTATTGCGTCCGTGCTCTACCCTTGAATGCGGCCGCTTACGGGACGGAGGAGGGCGCATGACAGCGACGGATCCCGCGCTCACCGCTCTCGCTCAGGGTTGGTGCGCCCTCTCCCTGCTGCACGGGAGGATCGAGGCCCACATCGAACGTGCGCTGCAGACCAAGCATGGTCTGAGCGTGCGCGAGTACTCTCTGCTCGATGTGCTCAGCCGGCAGCATGACGGCGATGGGGGGCACTTGCAGATGAAGCAGGTCGCCGACGCGGTCGTCCTCAGCCAGAGCGCCACCACCCGGCTGGTCACCCGCCTGGAGGACCGCGGCCTCCTGGAGCGCTACCTGTGCCCTACCGACCGCCGCGGCATCTACACGAACGTCACCGAGGCGGGCCTGAAGCTGCTGGAGCAAGCACGGCCCACCAACGAAGCCGCCCTGCGCGACGCGCTCGACGAGACCGCGAAGAATCCGGAGCTGGCACCGCTCGTCCGAGCCGTGGAGTCGCTGAACGTACCCGCAACCGCATAGGTGGCACAGCTCGATGGCCTTCGACGCGATACGGCAAGCCCACTGGTGAGGCACCCGCATCGTCGCGATCTGCTCCGGCGCATTCCTCCTCGCCCAGGCGGGACTGCTGGATCACCGCAGGGCGGCCACCCACTGGCCGCTGTATCGCCCGGTTTTCGGCGGATACCACGGGCGACCCTTGTCTCCCAGATGATTGATTCCTGGAGATCGCCTGAGAGAAGAAGGCGAGGGTGTTGAAGATCTTCTCGTGACAGACGATCTCAACACCCTCGCGACCGCACTCTACTTCTTCACTGACGAGACGCTGAAGACCCATCCGTGGCTGGCTCCCGAGCGTCCACCTGGCGGGTTCGACCTCATGTCGAGTGGCGCTGAGGTCGTCACACTGGCGGTGTTGGCGGCCCTGTTGGGCGAGCCGTCGGAGCGACGCTGCTCATGATGATGATCCGGTTCATGGCCGCGCAGACAGCGCTGTGGTGGGACGACCTGTGGGTGGTCGATTCCACCCCGGTGCCGTGCGGCGCCTCACGGGAGACCGTGCTGCGCAGCGACCCGGCTGGATGGGCCCAGTATGGCTACTGTGCGTCACACTACTTCGGCCGGGAGTTCGAGGCCGGTCTCACCGATCGTGACATCGTGCTGATCCGTCCCGCCCGCAAGGGCGAGGCCCCTCGGGCGGGCAGGCGGTTCCTCAAGCCGTGGCGGCAGTGCATCGAGTCGATCAACCAGACCCTCAAGGGACAGCTTGACCTGGAGCGACATGCCGGAAGGACCGTGGCGGGCGTCACCGCCCGCATCGCGGCCCGACTGCTGGCGCTGACCACCGCGATCTGGCACAACGAGCAGATCGGGTCAGCCGATCAAGCGGTCACTGATCGCCTATGACCACTGACTGTCACCACGCCTCCGGGAATCAATCATCTAGCCGTTGGCCGCGTCCACCAGACCCTGGACCTCGATCTTCTGCATGCCGAGCATGGCCTTCATGGCCCGCTGGGCCCTGGCCGGGTCGGGGTCGGTGAGCAGTTCCTGGAGCTGTCGCGGGATGATCTGCCAGGACAGGCCGTACTTGTCCTTCAGCCAGCCGCACTGCGACTCCTCCCCGCCCTCGGTGAGCTTCGCCCACAGCTCGTCGACCTCCTCCTGCGAGTCGCAGTCGACGTAGAGCGAGATGGCCTCGGTGAACTTGAACTCCGGGCCGCCGTTCAGCGCGATGAACCGCTGCCCGGCCAGCTCGAACGTCACGACCATCGCCGTACCGGCGGGGCCGGGCCCGCCCTCGCCGTAGCGCTGGACGTCCAGGACACGCGAGTCCTTGAAGAGCGAGGTGTAGAACGCGGCGGCCTCCTCGGCCTGGTTGTCGAACCAGAGGTACGTGGTGATCTTCTGCATGGCGTTTCCTTCCGGTGAGTTCTTTCACCAACGCGTCGAACTCGCCCGGGCCGGATCGACAGACCAGACATCGGTTTTTTTCTTTCTTCTGATGCTGCGTAACGGTCCCCGGCGTCCGCCTCGCCGTGGAATCAGAAGGGGTGTCCGCCCTGCTCGTAGTCTGGAAGAGGGGACGCTCGCCGGTCGAGCGCGACCGCGCGCGCCCACGGCACTCGCGCTCTCGGAGGTGAGGATGATGGGGCTCCACGACGTGTGGTTCACGGGGACCGCGACGGCCGCGTTGACGGCCGCACTGTTCGCCGGCACACCAGCGGTCACGGCACAGGCGGCCCAGCAGTGCACCCCTCCGCCTCTGCCGGGCAAGGTAGTGGACGTGAAGCTGACCGACACGACGGCAGGGCCGATGCGCGTGACGGTGTCCCCGGCTGAGGTCCCGGCGGGCGCCGTGTCGTTCCGTGCGTCCAACACGGGCACATTGGCCCACGAACTCGTCGTGCTGCCGCTCGCGAAAGGGCAGGCCATCGGGAAGCGGCCGGTGGGATCCGATGCTCGCGTGAGCGAGACGGGCAGCCTCGGCGAGGCATCGCGCAACTGCGGAGAGGGTGAGGGCGCGGGCATCGCGCCGGGCTCCACGGGCTGGGTGACGCTGAAGCTGCGCCCTGGACGGTACGAGCTGGTGTGCAACTTTCCTGGGCATTACTCCTCGGGTATGCACACGGCGTTCGACGTCACCAAGTGAGTACGACTCTCGGGGTACCCGGGCAGGCTCCGCGTGTTAGGTTCCGTTCCGGACGTTCTGCTTCCGGATTGCGGGGATGTTGTGAAGCCCGACACGAGCCCCACCGCACGGGCGCTGCTGGCCCTCGAACTGGTCCAGGGCAGCCCGGGCATCACCGCGGACCGCCTCGCCGGCAAACTCGGCGTTTCGGAGCGGGCCGCCCGGCGGTACGTCGAGATCCTCCGCGAGGCCGGCATCCCGATCGAGTCCCTCCGCGGACCCTACGGCGGCTACCGCATCGGGCGCGGCCTGCGGCTTCCGCCCTTGATGTTCAGCGCCGCCGAGGCACTCGGCCTGGTCATGGCCGTGCTCGACGGCCACCACGACGCGAGCGATCCCACCAGCCCGGTCGGCAGCGCGCTCGGCAAGATCGTACGGGCCCTCCCGGAGCCGGTGGCCGCCCAGGTCGAGGCCGTACGCCGGACTACGGCGCCCGCCCCCGACCGCGCCGCCGCCCGGCCCGACCCCGCCGCCACGAGCGCCCTCGTGCAGGCCTGCTCGAACCACCGGCAGGTGCGCCTCGGCTACCGCTCCGAGGCCGGGTCGGAGTCGGTCATCGAGGTCGACCCGTGGGCCGTCGTCGTACGTCACGGCCGGTGGTACCTGCTGTGCCGGTCCCATCCTGCCGACGCCCGCCGCGCATACCGGATCGACCGCGTCCGCGAAGTGGAGGTGCTCGACGACACCTTCAGCCCACCCGCCGACCTTGACCCGGTCGCCACGCTGGAGGAGCATCTCGCCGTCGGATGGGAGTACGACGTCGAGGTCGTCATCGACGCCCCTGCCGACACCGTGGCCCGTTGCCTTCCCCGCGCCCTCGGACGGCTCCGGCCGCTCGATGCCAAGACCTCCCGGCTGGTCGGCAGCACCAGCAACCCGGTGTGGTACGCCGAGCAGCTCGCCGCGATCCCGGCGCCGTACCGGATCGTCAGATGCCCCGAACTCCAGCAGGCCGCACGCGTCCTCGGGCAGCGGCTGCTGGCGGCGGGTGAAAGTCACGACCCAGCTGAAACGGGGTAGCCCCGCTCGCTGGGTGCCGCTCTCATGTCGGCGATGGAGAGATTGCGGAGAAACCGGTGCGCACCACGAGCAGACCGTCTGCCTCCGGCAGCAAGGTCACTGGCACTTGCCCTTGAGCCAGGCGCTGAACTGGGGCGTGTAGTCGGTGGCCACCCGCTTGGCGCCGCTCTCGAGCGCCGCCTTCCAAGCGTTCTCGTTCAGTGTCCACGAGGGAGGCGGCTCCTCCCACTTGGTGACCTCCGGCCAGATGGGCCCGCCACTCAGCACCTTTGTCATGCCCGCGGCGCTCACCCGGTTCTTGAGCTCGGCGGTCAGTGCGCTGTCGTGGGAGTACAGGATGATCTCCTGCGACTGATAGTTCTCCTTGACGGGGTCGAGCACCTCGGCCCAGGCCCGCGACTTGATCGAGGCGTTGGAGCTGAGCAGCGACTGCCGGGCCTCCGGCTTGATCTCGACCAGCCCGACCATGCCGGCAGACCTCATCGCGGCCAGCCACTCACGGAAGGTGTAGACGGTCTCGCCCTGGAACAGGCCGCGGTTGATGGTCCGCCCCTTGAGCGCGGTGTCACCCGCTGCCCACCAGATGTCGGTGATGTTCTTCTTGACGCCCGTCAGTCCCCATGTAGAGGTGTTGTGCCACATGACGGCCTTGGTGCCGTCCTTGGTGAGCTGCAGATCGGCCTCGACGCCTGAGGCGCCCCAGCCTTGGTAGCGACGGATGGCTGTCGGATTGTTGGGCTGACGCACCTGGTCCCTCTCCCAGGCGTTGGCGCCGGTGGGGTAGCCGCCGTGCCCGAAGATCTGCGGGCACGCGGGCAGGGCGGCGGAGGGAGAGGTGAGTAACGAGGCCACCATCAAAGCGGCGAGGGAGACTGCCAAGGCTCACACCTTTCGATCTTGTTGTCCCCGAACTCTGCCATAGCCGGTGCGCCGTCGGCTTCAAGACGCGGAAAGGGCTCGACGCCCCCGCTGTCGGCTGCGGCACTGCGTGAACTGGCGGCGCCGGTGAGCCTGAAACCGCGGGTGTGCCTGGTTACGCCGGCAGGGATTCCAGTTGCGCCAGGAGTCGGGCCCTGCCCGATCGGTTCAGCCAGGTGCTGAAGTCCATGAGGCCGGCGTGGACCGTTCGCAGAGGTGCGGGGTCGCTGTCGTAGTAGGTCTCGTTGGCCCAGGTGAAGACCTTCGCGGCCTCGGGACTGTGCTCCCAGAGGATCTTGAGCGGAATCTGGGTGTGCGGCACCGGCCGACCGGCCGCCGCGCTCAGTGCGTCGGCGATCTGCGGGGTGGTCAGCTTGTCGCCGGTGATGTCCATGGCCTCGCCCAGGTAGGTGTCTGGTTCCGCGAACGCCAGCGCGGCCACCGCCCCGATGTCGTCGATGGCGATGAGGTGCATGACCAGGCCGTCGTGCCAGGGGACGTTGAGTGAGCCGTTCTGGAAGAACCGTGCCGGGCGGGTGAAGTCCTCCATGAACCCTGCGGGGCGCAGGATCGTCGCGGGCACGCCCAGCTCGCGGATGTGCTCCTCGATCTGCCACTTGTCGATGGGCCCCCAACCCTGCTCCACGTAGAACCGGTTCTGGCTCTCGACGCCGCCGACCGACGAATACACCAGGTGCTGCACGTTCGCGGCCTTGGCGGCGTCCGCAACGTTCTTGCCTTGTGCGATCTCGTTGTCGTTGACGGACTGGACGCTGTAGATGCCGTACGCGCCGCTTGCTGCCGCGGTGATGGAGTCGCGGTCGTCTAGGTCGCCCCGGACGAGCTCGGCGCCGGCGGCGGCGAGCTCGGCGGCCGCCGGCGCGGTGTCGTCGCGGACGAGGGCGCGGACCCGCCAGCCGTCGGCGAGCAGGTGACGGGCGGTGGCACCGCCCTGGTTCCCGGTGGCGCCGGTGACGAGAACGGTCTTGCCGTGAGCGTTCATGACTTGCTCCTGTCGCAGGTGTCGCCGCTGTCGAGACGTGACTATATGACGATTTTTGAAATCTAGTCAATTCAAGTATGAGGTTGACCAGATTTCGAATTTGGTCATACGGTGCCTAGCTCAGGCGCGCCAGCCAGCGGCCGTGTGCCGTCCAGCGCTCCACCTCTGGAAACCCGGCGGCGTAGGCAAGGCGCTGGATGTCGCTCATCGACACGGTCGCCCAGCCGAACCAGTCCCCGACGAGCGAGCCGCGGCGCAGCCGTACCCGGTCCACCCGGCTTTTCGTGTCGGGCGGCGCGACCTCGGCCAGGACGGTGCCGCCCGGCCGGACCAGTTGCCTGACCCGGCGCAGCAGCGCTTCCGGATGGCCGCCGATGCCGATGTTGCCGTCGGCCAGCAGCGCCGTCGTCCACTGGCCGCTGCCCGGCACCTCGTCGAAGACGTCCCGGAGCAGGGCGAAGCCGCCCGCCCTGCGGGTCAGGGCAACGGCGCGAGGCGTGATGTCGATGCCGAGCGCTCGGACGCCGCGGCGGGTCAGCGCGACCGTGAGCCGGCCGGGCCCGGAGCCGATGTCGAGCGTCGGGCTGGCGCACCGCTCCAGCAGCGCCTCGTCGCCGTCGATCAGGTCGAACCAGCGCGCGGTCTCCAGCGCGACGCGCGTGCCGTCCACGTACTCGAGCTCGGCGATCGCTCCGCCGAGCGCGTCGGCGTAGAGCTGCCCCATCATCGGCCCAGCTCCCGCAGCGTCGCGGCGAAGTGAGAGCCCGGTGCCTGGGCGGCCACGGCGGCGGCGTCGGCCGCGGTGTCGACGTCGATCAGTTCGGGCAGCAGATGGACGGCCAGGCCCGCCCGGTCCAGCCGGTCGAGCTGGAGCTTGCCGGTCTCCGGATGCGACATCGGCACGCCCAGCAGCAGCGCGGGGTCCGGCCGGCGCAGGCCGAGCAGCCAGAAGCCGCCGTCGGCCGCCGGGCCGTAG
>NZ_JBFAMX010000044.1:0-37045 GCF_040659615.1 Nonomuraea sp. NPDC049784 | reverse complement strand
TCGACAAGCGACTCGCCGCCCCCCGGGCGGGCCCGGCCCGCCCCCCCACGACGCTGGGAGTCGAGACACCCGAGCCCGTCGAGGTCTCGGTGCCGCCCAACTCGGCGGTGCTGTGGATCTCGGTGACCGCCTCCGACGCCACGGTCGCGGCCGACCAGTCCCGCGCGTACGCCCAGGCGTACCTCACCAACCGCCGCGAGAGCGCGCTGGCCGCCCTGAGTGAGCAGCAGCGGGCCGTCCTGGCCAAGATCAAGCAGGTCAACGCGGCCATCGACGCGGTGATCAAGCAGCTCGGCGGGCTGGCCAAGGGCAGTGCCGAGCACACGATCGCGTCCCAGCGGCAGAGCGTGCTCAACCGGCAGGCCGCCGGGCTCGCGCTGAAGTACGACGCGCTCAGGACGGTCGCGGTGACCCCCGGCACGGTCATCAGCCAGGCCACGCCGCCGTCCGCGCCCGGCTCCCCCAGCCTGCCGCTCTACCTCGGCACCGGGCTCATGGCCGGGCTGCTGGCCGGCTCGGCCGCCGCCTACGCCCGCGACCGGCTCGACAGGCGGCTGCGCACGGCCGCCGACGTCGAGCGGCTGACCGGCCTGCCCGTGCTGAGCGACGTGTCGAGCCCGCGCGAGCCCGGCGTGGCCCACGAGCTGGCCTGCGCCGTGGTCGCCGTGTGCCCCGGCAAGCGGCTGCTGGTCAAGGCGCTCCCCGCCGACCTGCGCGAATCGACGCAGGCCGACCCGGTTGCCGTCAGCCTGCCGCTGACGGTGCTCGACGGCTTCGACGTACGCGATCTGGCCAGGGCGGACGCGGCCCTGCTGCTGGTCGGGCTGGGCCGGGTCACCTCCGACCAGGTCGGGGCCGCCGTACGGCAGCTGGGCAGGCACGACGTGCCGATCATCGGCGTGGTGACGGCGACCGACGCGCTGCCGTCGTTCGTGCCCCTGCTCGAGCCGCGCACACACACCCAGCTCGGCAAGCTCGTGGCGACCGGCGAGCTGGAGGTGGCCGAGACCACTCCCATGCAGGCGATGCACCCCCGGCGCCCCGGCCAGCCGACGTGAGAGGGCCCGCGTGGCCGATCACGGCACTGCTCGTCGGCTATCCGGTGTGGTGGGCCCTGGGGTTCGGCGGGCTGTCGGTGATCGTGCTGGCGGTGCCGATGGCGATGGTGCTGTGGCGGCGCCGGCCGATCAGGGTGCCGCGCGGGTTCGGGCTGTGGCTGCTGCTGATCGCCGGCTATCTGGTGAGCGGGCTGATGCTGACCGAGATGCCGCCGGACACGTACGGCGACCTTGGGCCTGGGCGCTTGATCGGCTATGTCATGCGGCTGGCACTCTATGTGGCCATCCTGATCATGGTGCTCTACCTCGGCAACCTGACCGAGAGCGAGCTGCCGCAGCTGCGCCTGGTGCGCCTGCTCGGCGTGCTGTTCGTCACGACGGTCGCGGGCGGGCTGCTCGGCGTGTTCTTCCCCTCGTTCGCGTTCACCTCGCCGGTTGAGCTGCTGCTGCCCGACTGGGCGGCCGGCAACTCGTTCGTACAGAACCTCATCCACCCCACCGCCGCCCAGACGCAGAAGGTGCTGGGCTTCGCCTCGCCGCGGCCTGAGGCGCCGTTCGAGTGGGCGAACGCATGGGGCAGCAACGTGTCGGTGCTGCTGGTGTGGTTCGTGGTCGGCTGGTGGGTGCACGGCGGGCGGCGGCAGAAGGCCTTCGTGGCCGTCTTGCTCGCCCTGGCCGCCATCCCCATCGTGTACTCGCTCAACCGGGGCCTCTGGATCGGCCTGGGCCTGGCCCTGACTTACCTGGTCCTCAGGCTCGGGGGCCGCGCCAGGGTGCTGCTCTGCGGGGCCGCGGCGGTGGCGGCCTTGGTGTTCGCGCTGAGCCCGCTCGCGTCGCTGTTCGCGCAGCGGCTGGACAAACCGCACTCGAACGACATCAGGGCCTTCACCGTGTCGGCCACGGTCGCGGCCGCCGCGCACTCGCCGATCATCGGCTACGGCAACACGCGCAACGCCATGGGCAACCATCGCACGATCACCACGGGCAGGACCCAGTGGTGCGAGGGCTGCGGGCACCCGCCGCTGGGCAGCGACGGGCAGCTCTGGCTGCTGATCATCACGCAGGGGTTCACCGGGGCGGCGCTCTACGTGGCGTTCTTCCTGGGTGCGATCCGCCGCCACTGGGGAGACCGCAGCCCCATCGGGCTGGCCGGGGTGCTGGTGATGGGGCTGGTGCTGCTCTACATGTTCATCTACGACGGGCTGGTCACGCCGCTCAGCCTGTATCTCATCTCGTTCGCCCTGCTGTGGCGCAACCATCTGGGAGACGTCTCGTGAACGACGCCGCCATCCGGCTCGGCTATCTCGCGGAGACCGTGCGGCTGCTGTATCCGGGGCCGGGGTCGCCCCGGGCGTACACCGTGCTGCCGCACGCGGCCGTGCCCCGGCGTCTGGTGCCCCGCCGCTGGTGGCATCCGTGGTCCTCGGTCATGGTGCCGGGCGAGGGGTCCATCGCCGCGTACCTGAGCGAGGTCTTCGGACGGCCCATCGAGACCGTCCTGCACGTGCGTCCGGCGCGGCGGGCCAACCGGAAACCCATCCTGGAGGCGTGCTCGGGCGGGCGGCGGCTGGCGTTCGTGAAGATCGGCGACAGCGCGCGGGCGAGCTCGCTGATCACCACGGAGGCGGCGGCACTGCGCAGGCTGGCCGGGCTCCCGCTGGCCACCGTCGCCGTGCCGGCCGTGCTCCACCACGGTGTCTGGCGCGGGCTGGCGGTGCTGGCGTTGTCTCCGCTGCGGGTGCGGCGCGGCCGGGTGCCCCGGCCGCTGCTGCTCGAGGCGGTCAAGGAGATCGCGGGCACCGGAGGTCCGTGCGCGGCCTGGCACGGGGACCTCGCGCCCTGGAACATGTGCCCGTCCTCCGACGGGCGGCTACTGGTGTGGGACTGGGAGCGGTACGAGGTCGGTGTCCCCTACGGCTTCGACCTCGTACACCACTTCTTCCAGCGGGCGCTGCGCTCGATGGCTCCGCCGGTCGCGGCACGGGCGTGCGTGGCGCGGGCCGTACGCGAGCTCGCGCCCCTGGGGTTGTCGGCGGCGGTGGCCAGGCAGACCGCCGTGCGTTACCTCATCGCGCTGGCCGACAGGCATACCGCCGACGGCCACATGCCGCTCGGGCCGCCGGAGACCTGGCTCAACCCGGCCGTCGACCACGAGGAGCTGCTCACATGAGGGCCATGAAGGCGTCTGTGCTGTCGTTGTCGCGCGCCACGGGACGGCTCACGTCGGGGGCGCGGGTGCTGCCGTCGTTCCTGATCGCGGGGGCGCAGCGGTGCGGCACCACCTCGCTGTACCGAGCGCTGGCGCAGCATCCGCTGCTGCTCAAGCCGGTGCTGCACAAAGGCGTGCACTATTTCGACGTCGGCTACTGGCGGGGAATGTCCTGGTATCAGGGCCACTTTCCGCTGCGGATGAGCGCGGGGTTGGTCGAGCATCGGTACGGCTCGCGGGCGCTGGCGTTCGAGTCGTCCCCCTACTACCTGTTCCATCCGCTGGCCGGGGAGCGGATCACGACCGATCTGCCCGGCGTTCGGCTGATCGTCCTGGTACGGGATCCGGTGGAGCGGGCGTACTCGGCCCACGCGCACGAGCTGGCCAGGGGGTTCGAGACGGAGTCGCACTTCGAGTCCGCGGTCGAACTCGAGCCCTCACGGCTGGCCGGGGCCGAGGAGCTGCTGCGTAACTCGCCCTTCTCCCTGCACCACTCCCATCGCCATCACGCGTACCTGGCCCGCGGGCGCTACACCGACCAGCTCGAGCGGCTGGAGTCGCTGGTCGGGCGCGAGCGGATCCTGGTGCTCGACAGCCACCGCTTCTTCGCCGAGCCGGAGACCGTGTACGACCGGGTGCTGGAGTTCCTGGGCGTGCCGCATCTCGGCTACCCGCTGTTCGAGCGGCACAACGGGCGTCCCTCGCCGCAGCCGATGCCGCGCGAGCTGGGGCGGGCGTTGCGGGACCACTTCGAGCCGTACGACGCGCGGCTGGTGCGGTGGCTGGGCGGTGAGCCTTCGTGGCGGCGATGACCTCGAGCCTCCGGCGGGGCGGGATCGCGGGGGTCTCCGGGGCGGCCTTCGGCGCTTTCGCGCAGTTCGTGCTCGTCATGCTCGTGACCAGGACGTTCGCTCCCACTGACGCCGGCGCGTTCTTCGCGGTGACCGCACTGGCGCTCATGGCGGCGGGGATCGCGAAGCTGGATGCGGGGAACGGGCTCGTGTACTTCATCGCGCGGGCGAAGACCTACGACTACCTCGGCATTTCCGGATATATCCGGGCAGCCCTCGTGCCCTGCGTGGTGGCCTCCTGCCTGGCGGGGGTGATCCTTTACCCGCGGCTGGGCCCGGTGGCCGCGCTGCTGCCGGTCATGGTGGTGGGTGATGTGCTGCTGGCCGCCACCCGGGGGTTCGGGGCCATGCGGCCCACGGTCGTCGTGGACGGGGTGCTGGTGCCTTGCTCCCAGCTCGTACTGGTGGCCATAGTCTGCGCGGCGGACGCGGCCTCGTGGTTGCCGATGGCCTGGGGGGCGCCGTACGTGCTGGCCGTGGTCCTGGCCTGGGCCGGGCTGCGTGGACGCGCGCCGCGGACACCGTACCTGCCCGGCACGGGGCGCGACCTGTGGCGGTACACGGCTCCCCGTTCCGTGGCCGGGGCCATCCAGGCGGTGTTCCAGCGGCTGGACATCGTGATCGTCGCGCTGCTCGGAGGTCCGGCGCAGGCAGCCGTCTACACGGCCGCCACTCGGTTCAAGGTGGTCGGGCAGCTCGCGAACCAGGGGCTGGCGCAGGCCGTACAGGCTCGCCTGGTCACGGCGCTCGCGAACGGCGAGCGGGCACGGGCCGGGGAGCTGTACCAGACCGCCACTGCCTGGCTGGTGCTGCTGACGTGGCCGGTGTGGCTGGCGTACGCGGCGCTGGCGCCGTGGCTGCTGGGGCTGTTCGGACCCTCGTACGGGTCCGCCGAGCCGGTGGCGCTGGTGCTGGCGGGCACGATGATGGTGGCCACGGCCTGCGGGATGGTGGACGTGGTGCTGACGGCCGCGGGACACACGGGCACGAGCCTGCTCAACCTGGTGGCGGCGATCACATGCACGGTGGCGCTGGACGTGGCCCTGATCCCCGTCCACGGGGCGTTCGGGGCGGTGCTCGGCTGGTCGGGCGGGATGCTGGTCAAGAACCTGCTCCCGCTGTGGCAGCTCCACCACCGCTACGGCCTCCACCCCTTCGGCCGCCACACCCTGCAGGCCCTGCGAGGGAGCGCCGCCGCCTGGACTGAGGAGCGGCGGGAGCGTAGCGACCAGAGCGACGAGGGAAGGCGGCGGCTCCCCAGCGACCGAGCCGCCTCTACGGAGTAGAGGCCATGAACACGCGAACGAGCCACACCGGCCATGAGCGCGCGTACCCGGGACACTGTGTGAATCGTGCTCCCGTGCTGGTGACGGGCCTGCCGAGGAGCGGCACGAGCTGGACGGGCAAGATGCTCGCCGCCGGAGGCGACCTGGTCTACGTCAACGAGCCGCTCAACCCGCAGCACCCGCCGGGCCGCTGCCCCGGGGTGCTCAGGGCCTCCGTGACCCACAGGTTCCAGTACATCTGCGACGACAACGCCGACGACTGGCTACCCGCCTTCCGCGACACCGTGGCCCTGCGCTACCGCTGGCTCTCCGAGCTGCGCGCGAACCGCTCCCCGTACGACCTGGCAAGGCTGCTCCGCTACGGCACCGCCTTCTCCTTCGGCCGTCTGACGGGCCGGCGGGCGCTGCTGGACGACCCGTTCGCGGTGCTGAGCGCCGGCTGGTTCGCCTCTTCGCTAGGGTGCCGGGTGATCGCGCTGGTGCGGGACCCGGTGTCGTTCGTGGCGAGCTGGCAGCGGCTCGGCTGGACAGTCTACTTCCATGAGCTGCTCGAGCAGCCTCTGCTGGTCCGCGACCACCCGGAGCTGCTCGAGCTGCGCGCCCTCGTCGGCTCCCAGGACCGTGTCTCGAAGGCGGCCGCGCTGTGGCGGGCGACCCGTACGATCCTGACCCGTACTCCCGGCATCCTCATCGCCTCGTACGAGTCGCTGGCCGCCGACCCGCTGACCGGTTTCCAGCGTCTGTACGACTACGCGGGCCTGGCCTGGACGCCTGTCGCACAGCGCCGAATCACGCGGGCCTGCACGGGGGCGTCCAGGGCCGGGACGGGGTTCGCCTGGTCGGGCCTGTCACGCACGGCCTTCCTGCCCATGGACTCCCGCCGGGCACTGGACCACGCCGACCGGGGCCTCAGCTCCGACGACGTGGCCCGCGTGCGCGCCCTCACGACCTGACACGCCTCGCCAGGCAGGTGGCCATCATCCGTGCCGCGAACGGCAGGTCGTCCACCAGGTAGCGGCGCGCCAGCCGCCCCGGCTCGCAGCCCAGCCGGTACGCCCACTCCAGCCCCGTCCGTCGCATCCATCCCGGCGCCCTGGAGACCGAGCCGGCGGCGAACGCGATCGCCGCCCCGCACCCCAGGAACCACGCCTCCGGCAGTTCCTCCCTCAGGTCGGCGATGAGCCGGTCCTGGCGGGGGAAGCCCAGCCCGACGAACACCAGCCGCGGCCGCGCGGCGACCACCCTCCTCCGGACCCTCGCACTGCCCTCGGGAGTGACGTCGAAGTGGTAGGGCGGCGCGTGGACCCCGCACACCTTCAGCCGCGGGTGACAGCTCGTGAGCTCGTCCGCGGCCCTCCGTGCCACGCCTGGAGGGCCGCCGAGCAGGTAGACGGGCCAGCCACAGCGGGCGGCGAGCTTGCTGAGCGACCAGATGAGGTCCGCGCCCGTGACCCGCTCCGGCACCGGGGTGCCGAGCAACCTGGCCGCCCACACCAGGGGCATCCCATCGGTCACCACCAGCTCCGCACTGCACACCAGCTCTTTGAGCTCGGGGTCTTTGGCGGCTGCCCGGCATATGTCGATGTTCGGGGTGACGATCCGCCCGCCTCTCCCCGCTTCCAGCTCGTCCCCCACCCTTCGGACCACCTCATCCTCGGTGAGCGCATCCACCCCGATCCCACCCACCTGCACCCGCCGCCCACCGGCGAGCGCCGCCCAGACGTGCCCCTGGTCGGCGGTGGGCGCCTGGGAACTCGGGTGCTCGTCCGTGCGCGGCGTGTTGGCGCTCGGACCGCGTCGATGACCGGTGGCAGCAGCCGTGGGGTACGGCGAACGCGTCCCACCACGCCCCGCCGCCGTCCCTCGGGCCGTCATCTCACCCGGTGGCGTCGTAGGCACAGCCACCCGCCCAGCAGCCGACGACTTCCCAGACGCAACCACCCGCCCGACAGCCGAGGGCGTCCCAGGCGCAGCCGCCCGCCCAGCAGCCGACGACGTCCCAGGCGCAGCCGCCCGTCCGGCTGGCAGCGGCGCGGCGGACGGTGCCGCCTCATCGTCATAGGGCGGCGTAGCGGACCTGGCCGCCTGCGCCTCGGCGGTGGGCGCGGCCGGCTGTGCCTCCGTGGTGGGCGCGGTCGGCTGTACTTCGGGCGCTTGGGCGCGCGGGCCATGTCCCTTGGGCAAGGCGCGCGGTGGCCCGTCCCCGCGCGACGGTGACCGCACTGCCGGATCGTGTGGTGCCGAGCCCTGCGGCGCGCCGTCTCGGAGTCGTGCACCCGCGAGCGGCCCACTTGGAGGCGACACCTCCCGGAGCGCCGCGTCCCGGAGCGGCGTGCCCTGGAGCGGCGTGCCCCCAAGCGGCGCGTCCCCAAGCGTTATGGGCGGGACGGTGTCCTCGGGAAGGCGTTGGGGTGGAACAGGTGGGGTGGTGGTTCTGGGCGGAGTCAAATGCCATGCCCCCTACGGTGAAGGGCGGAAAGGACTGTTGGCGCGGAGATGAGGCCGGCCGCCACCGCCAGGGCGATCGGGGCGCGTGGCTCACCCAGGCGGGTCGCCAGCGCGCGGAGGGCCCAGCGGGTGGCCTCGCGGCGGTGGCCGAGCGCCGCGTGGCCGAAGGCCAGCTGGCCGTAGACCCGCGCCGCGCCGCGCGGATCCACGGCCAGTTCGGGGTGCCGGGCGAGCATCCAGTCGAGCCCGGCAATGCGGTCCGCCCAGCGGGCGACGTAGTGGGACTCGCCCCAGCGCACCCGGACGAGCGGGCGGTCCACGTATGTGATCGGTCGCCGCTTGGCGGCGCGCAGGGCCAGATCCCAGTCCTCGTTCTGGCCGTGGGGGGCGGTCTCGTCGGCCCACAGGGCGCCACGCTCGAACAGGAACGTCGACGAGTGCACCATCACCATGCGCGAGCGGACCAGGTCGTCCACGGTCACCCAGTCGCGACCGGCCAGGCGGGGCACGCGGCGACCCTGCTCCCCGACGTACTCCACCTCGATGCCGCAGCTCGCGAACGCGCCGCCGCGGTCGCGCAGCGCCCGCACCTGGGCGGCGAGCTTGCCGGGCAGCCACAGGTCGTCGTCGTCGCAGAAGGCGACGAGGTCGGTGTCGCAGGCCGCGATGCCGGTGTTCCTGGCGCCGGGAAGGCCGGGCGTGCGTGCGTTCGGCAGGACATGGACGAAGGTCGGCACGTCGACGTGCGCAGGGGAGACGCCGTCGGCGACCACCAGCACGGAGAGGCTCCCCGGGTAGTCCTGGGACAGCGCCGACTCCACCGCCTCGCGCAGTTGCGCCGGCCGGTCGCCTCTGGTCGGGACCACGACGCACACTGAAGGGGTCACGGTGCCTCCCGGTAGCCGTACCGGGCCCTGAGCGGCCAGGTGAGCGCGTTGACCACCCGCCGGTCACCGTCGCGCAACCCCGTCACCCACGAGTCGTCTCTGCGCAGCTCGACCCGCCCCACGAGGAAGCGCATCGGGTTGCCGGACGCGGTGTGGGAGGGGCCGAGCCAGGCCGTGCGGTCGTCGAGGAACGGCCGGTCCGGCTCCGTCAGACCTAGGCCGAGCGCCAGTGAGGCGAGCGTGGGTCCGGGGGCGGCGAGCAGGTCCTCGTAGCGGACCCTGGTGACGCGGGCCCCGCGCCTCGGCAGGAGCTCGAGAGCGGCGTTCTGGGCCGTCCAGTGGATCGCCGTGCGGGCGGGTCCCCATCGGGTCATGGGCCGCCCGTCCTCAGGGCGACGGACGGTCCTGGCCCACGAGTGGGCGACGGCTCGCGGGTCTCTGACCACGTGGACGATCCGTACGTCCACTCCGCCCGCGACCAGACAGCAGGCCAGTGACGCGTGCTTGCTGGAGTCGATCACGACCCGGGCGCCGGTGGCCTCGTACAGGAGCCGGTACGCCTGCACGTACTCGGCCAGGTCGGGGTGCTCGATGCGCGCGATCCTGCGGGTGCGGTCGACGCGGTGCCGCAGCGTCAGAACCCTCCCCACCAACGCCGGGGTCCATCCGCCGAAAGCGCGCTCCCCCACCTGCCGCCAGAAGGGGCAGGCGGGAAACGGGGTGCCGCACCCACAGAGCTCCTCCGCGAGCACCCCTCTCTCCCAGAGGTGCACTACCTCCCCAAGCGCGACCACGCCGGGCAGCTCACCCAGGAGCCTCTCGAGCAGTGTTGTGCCACTGCGTCCGAGGCCTCCGAGGTAGATGACCCGGGTGGTGGTCGCGCGGTCGGTCACGGAGGAGAGCTTTCGCGTCGTGAACACGTAACGCGATGACCCTAGCGCGGAGAGTAATCAAGGGGTTGGCGAACCCCGAAAAGATCTACCTACGTGGCGTCGATGACCATGCCGGCGCCGACGGTGCCGTTCGTGGCCTCGTCCACGAGGATGAAGCCGCCGGTGAGCCTGTTACGTGCGTAGTCGTCCACGAACAGCGGCTGCGTGACCCGCAGCGACACCCGCCCGATCTCGTTGAGGCCGAGCGACGTCGCCTCCTCGTCCCTGTGCAGGGTGTTGACGTCGAGCCGGTAGTGCAGGTCACGCACCAGGGCGCGAGCCGTACGGGTGGTGTGCTTGATCGTCAGCTTGGAACGCGGCGTCAGCTTGAGCCCGTCGGCCATCCAGCAGACCATCGCCTCCAGCTCCTGCGCCGCCTGAGGCTGGTTGTTGGGCCGGGCGATCATGTCGCCGCGCGAGATGTCGAGGTCGTCCTCGAAGCGCAGCGTCACCGACATGGGTGGGAACGCCTCCTCGACCGGCCCGTCGAAGGTGTCGATCGAGGCGATCCGCGTCGTGAGCCCGGAAGGCAGGTGCACCACCTCGTCGCCGGGCTTCAGCACGCCACCGGCCACCTGGCCGGCGTAGCCGCGGTAGTCGTGGAAGGCCTGCTCGGTGGCCCGCTGCGGGCGGATCACGTACTGGACGGGGAAGCGCACGTCGACCAGGTTGCGGTCGGAGGCGATGTGGACGTTCTCCAGGTGGTGCAGGAGCGACGTGCCGAGATACCAGGGCATGTTCTCGGAGCGCGAGACCACGTTGTCGCCGTTGAGCGCGGAGATCGGGATGAAGGTGAGGTCGGTGACGTTCAGCTTGGATGCGAACGCCGTGAACTCCTCCCTGATCTCCTCGAACCGCTCCTGCGAGTAGTCCACCAGGTCCATCTTGTTGACGGCCAGCACCAGGTGCGGCACCCGCAGCAGCGTGGTCAGGAACGCGTGCCGCCGCGACTGCTCCAGCACGCCCTTGCGCGCGTCGATGAGAATGATCGCCAGGTCGGCCGTGGAGGCGCCGGTGACCATGTTCCTGGTGTACTGGATGTGGCCGGGCGTGTCGGCGATGATGAACTTCCGCTTGGGCGTGGCGAAGTAGCGGTACGCCACGTCGATCGTGATGCCCTGCTCCCGTTCGGCCCGCAGTCCGTCGGTGAGCAGCGACAGGTCGGTGTATTCGGTGCCCCGGTCGCGCGAGGTCCGTTCGACCGCCTCCAGCTGGTCCTCGAAGATCGCCTTGGAGTCGAAGAGCAACCGTCCGATGAGGGTGGACTTGCCGTCGTCGACGCTTCCCGCAGTGGCAAAGCGAAGAATGTCCATTAGAAGTAACCCTCTCGCTTCCTGTCCTCCATAGCGGCCTCGGACGAGCGGTCGTCGGCCCTGGTGGCCCCGCGCTCGGTGATCCGGGTGGCCGCGATCTCCTCGATGATCTCCTCGACCGTGGCGGCCGTGGACTGCACGGCGCCCGTGCAGGTCATGTCGCCCACGGTGCGGTAGCGCACCACGGCCTCGAACAGCGGCTCGTCGTCGCCGCGCTTCACGACGTCGGAGTCGGGCAGCAGCATGCCGTCGCGCTCGAACACCTTGCGGGTGTGGGCGAAGTAGATGGAGGGGATCTCGATGCCCTCGCGCCTGATGTAGTCCCAGACGTCGAGCTCGGTCCAGTTGGAAAGCGGGAAGACGCGGATGTGCTCGCCCTTGCGGATGCGCGAGTTGTAGAGGTTCCACAGCTCGGGGCGCTGGTTCTTCGGGTCCCACTGGCCGAAGTCGTCGCGGAAGGAGAAGACCCGCTCCTTGGCGCGGGCCTTCTCCTCGTCGCGGCGTGCGCCGCCGAACACGCTGTCGAACTCGTGCTCCTCGATCGCGTCGAGCAGCGTGGTGGTCTGCAGGCGGTTGCGCGAGGCGCGCCGCCCGGTCTCCTCGACCACGCGTCCGGCGTCAATGGAGTCCTGCACGCTGGCCACGATCAGCCGCGCGCCCAGCTCGGCGGAGCGGCGGTCGCGGAACTCGATGACCTCGTCGAAGTTGTGACTGGTGTCGACGTGCATGAGCGGGAACGGGATGGCCGCGGGCCAGAACGCCTTCTCCGCGATGCGGAGCATGACGATCGAGTCTTTGCCCCCGGAGAAGAGCAGACAGGGACGCTCGAACTCGGCCGCCACTTCGCGCATGATGTGGATGGCTTCGGCCTCGAGCACGTCGAGCTGCGACGTCGTGTAGTCGCGCTGGAGCATGGGAGCTTCCTCCGGCGGTTTAGCGGTGCAGGTCCCGAATCCCGGCGAGCAAGGATGTCGCCAGCTCCGGTAGGGAAACCAGGATATCGGGTAGTGACGGGTCGGCTTGGTTATAGCTCAGCTCGGAGCCGTCGATTCGGCTCGCGTGGACCCCGGCGGCCAGGGCGACGGCGACCGGCGCGGCGGAATCCCACTCGTACTGACCCCCGGCGTGTACGTACGCCTCGACCTCGCCGGTGAGCACCGCCGAGATCTTCGCCCCCGCGGAACCGATGGGAACCAGGTCGGCCCCGACGAGGTAGGCCAGCCTCCGCACGAACTCGGGCGGCCGCGTACGGCTCACCGCGATGCGGAACCGCCCCCCGTCATAGGAGGGCGGCTTGGGCGGGTCGGCCGTGGTCAGCGTGCGGCCCTGGGCGGGGAGCGCCACGGCGCCCGCGGCCAGCCTGCCGCTCTCCCACAGCGCCACGTGGACGGCCCAGTCGGGCCTGCCCTCCTCGGAAAACTCGCGAGTGCCGTCGAGGGGATCGACGATCCACACCCGGGACGCGCTGAGCCTGCGCGGGTCGAGCCGCTCCTCGCGCGTGGCCTCCTCCGACAGCACGCTGTCGCTCGGCCGGAGCCTGGCCAGCGACTCCATGAGGAAGACGTGGGAGGACCGGTCACCCTCGGCCCGTAGCGCGGCCGCGTCGGCGAAACCCGTGCGCTCGCGAACCTGCAGCAACCGCTCGCCCGCCTCGGTCGCCAGATCAGCGGCGAGTGCGTGGTCGTCGCGAATCGTCATCAATAAGCTCCTTGCCCGCGGGCGACGGCCGACCAAGTTTTCCACAGGATCTGGAGGTCGAGCGTGAGGGACCAGTTCTCCACGTAACGCAGGTCTAGACGTACGGATTCCTCCCAAGATAGGTCAGATCTACCACTGACCTGCCACAACCCGGTCAGCCCGGGCCGTACGAGGAGCCGTCTCCGCACGTCATCACCGTAACGCGCCACCTCGTCGGGCAGCGGGGGGCGGGGGCCGACAAGCGACATGTGGCCGAGCACGACGTTGATGAGCTGGGGCAGCTCGTCGAGCGAATGGCGGCGCATGAGCGTGCCCAGCGGCGTGACCCGTGGATCGTTCCTGATTTTGAACAGCACGCCTTCGCGGTCGCTGACCAGGGTGATCTTCTGCCGCTCGGAGCCGCGCCGCATGGTGCGGAACTTCAGGATCGTGAACAGCCTGCCGTCCCTGCCCACCCTGGTCTGCCTGAACAGCGCGGGCCCGGGGCTCGTCGCGCGGACGGCCACCACCAGCCCCACCAGCAGGGGCGCGAGCAGCACCAGGAGCGCGGCCGCGCTCAGCCGGTCGAAGACGTTCTTGACCAGCTGCCTCGCGCCGGCCAGCTCGGGATGCTCCACGTGGAGCAGCGGGAGCCCGGCGACCGGTCTGATCATGGTGCGCGGCCCGGCCACGTCCATCAGCGCGGGCGCCACCACCAGCTCGGTGTGCGTGCGCTCCAGCCGCCAGGCCAGCCGCCGCAGTGCCTGGCCGTCCATCTCGGGGCAGGCCAGCACAGCCACGGTGTCGGCGGCGAGCTGCTCGACCACGATCGGCACGTCGCTGAGGTCGCCCGCGACGGGCACCTCGCCCACGCGGTCGCCCGGCGTGCCGCCGGGCAGGCAGGCGGCCACGACGTCCATGCCGTGGTGGCGCTCCCTCCGGAAGAACCGCACCAGCTCCTCGATCGAGGCCGCGTGGCCGACCGCGACGACCTTGCGCATGCATTCCCCCGCCGCCCTGCGGCGGTGCAGGGAGCGGCGCAGGGCGTACCTGAGGACCAGCGTGAGCAGCGTGACCAGTGGCAGTGCGAGCACGACGTAGCCGCGTGCGACGTCGGTCTTGGTCACGTACGAGCCGATGGCGGTGCCCGCGGTCAGCGCCACGCCCGCCTGCACGACCCTGCGGAACTCCTCGGACCCGACGCCGAGCATGCGCGGCTCGTAGGCCCGGTTGAGCGCCACCGCGCACCCCCACACCACCGGCAGGGCGAGGCTGACCAGCAGGTACGGCAGCACATACGGCGTGAACCCGCCGAACCGCACGTAGAAGGCGATCCCGGCCCCCGTCCCCGCGCCGCAGAGGTCGGCCAGCACGGCACGCAACCGGTAGGAGCGAACCCAGAACGGCGTGCGCGGGCCGACCCGCCAGGAGGCCACATGGCCAGCTCTGACGACGGTCATGAGTCCCTCATCGCGCACACGTGCCTCCAGGTGACCATTCGTCAACGACTCGGGCCTGACGGCCCGAAGCTCGCAGCTCTCGCTCCTGCCTGGCGGACAGGCACAGGCCGCACTGCGGGACGACGACGGCCCGCTCTGGGCAGGTTGACGGCAGCCCCGGCATGGCGAAGCACGCCTGATGCGGTTCCGATAACAGACCACAAAGCCGTACCCCGGCCAGGCCGGGTGCGTTCAATCCTGCAACCGTGTTACCGAGCGTAACATACCAACCACGAAGAGGTATGTGATTCCTCTCGGCCGCAGACGTCACGGATCGTAGCCGTGGAGCGGGCCGGCAACCAGGGAAACGGACTTATGCGGGGATCAGCGTGGAGGGCCCGAAATGTGCAGATCAGCCCGGTGAAAGTCGTTCTGGGTGACGTCCAGGCCGCGGGTCATCAGCGACTCCACGACGTCGGCCGCCCGGTCCACGAGGAAGGGCAGGTCCTTGCGCTCCATGGTGGCGAAGTCCCTGAGCACGAAGGAGGCGGGGTCCATGCGCCCGGGGGGCCGCCCGATGCCGAAGCGGACGCGCAGGTAGTCGCGGGTGCCGAGGACCTTGGTGATCGACTTGAGACCGTTGTGGCCGTTGTCGCCGCCGCCGAGCTTGGCCCTGAGCGCACCGTACGGGACGTCGAGCTCGTCGTGGACGACGATCAACCGGTCAGGGCCGATCTTGTAGAAGTCGGAGAGCGCCTTGACGGGCCCGCCGGAGAGGTTCATGTAGGTGAGAGGCTTGGCCAGGATGGCGGCGCTGGTCTCGCACACCTCGGCCCTGCTCTTGTGCGCCTTGAACCGCCCGCCTGCCCTGGCGGCGAGCTCGTCGAGCACCATGAAGCCCGCGTTGTGCCTGTTGCCCGCGTATTCGGGGCCGGGATTGCCCAGTCCGGCGATCAGCCAGCGATCCATGTGCACCTCTTACAGCGGAACGGGGCGGCTCGAGTCCGGCCACCCCGTTCACGAATCGGACCCGTTACTCGGCCGCGGTGGCCTCTGCGGTCTCGCCCTCGGCAGCCACGGCGACCTCGCCCTCGGCGGCCTCGGCGGCCTCCTCCGGCGCCTCGACCGGCTTGGCGATGACCTGGAGGATGACGGTGTCCAGGTCGGCGACCAGCGTGGCGCCCTGCGGGAGCCGGAGGTCGCCGGCGGTGACGGCGGTGCCGACCTCCAGGCCCTCGACGTCGACCTCGACGCCGGTCGGGATGTGGGTGGCCTCGGCCTCGATCGCGACCGAGACGAGCTGCTGGTCGAGCAGGCCGTCGGAGTGGACGTCGCCGACCGTGGTGACCGGGATCTCGACCGTGACCTTCTCGCCGCGCTTGACCAGGAGCAGGTCGACGTGCTCGACGAAGCCCTTGATCGGGTCGCGCTGCACGCCCTTGGGCAGGGCCAGCTCGTCGACGCCCTCACCCTTGAGGTGGATCAGCACGTTGGGCGTGCGGAGCGCGAGCAGCACCTCGTGGCCGGGCAGGGTCAGGTGCTTGGGGTCGATGCCGTGGCCGTAGAGAACGGCGGGCACCTTGTCGGCGCGGCGGATCTTGCGAGCGGCGCCCTTGCCGAACACGGTGCGCGGCTCGGCGGCGATACGTACTTCAGACATGACATCTCCTAGGGATGCTTGAGGATCGGTGTGTCGGCGCTCCCCCTCACCCGCCCTAGCGGAAGGCGTTACGAGCGCAACCGTGTCAGTCTACTTGTTTCAGGTGTCTCCCTCGAACAAGCTCGTGACCGAGCCGTCCTGGAAGATCTCGGTGATCGCGCGGGCGATGAGCGGCGCGATCGACAGGACCGTCAGCTTGTCGAACCGGCTGGCCTCCGGCAGCGGCAGCGTGTTGGTGACGATGACCTCGGAGATCCGGGAGTTCTTCAGCCGGTCCACGGCGGGGTCGGAGAAGACCGCGTGGGTGGCGGCGGTGATCACGTTGGTGGCGCCCTGCTCGTAGAGGGCGTCGGCGGCCTTGCAGATGGTGCCCGCGGTGTCGATCATGTCGTCGATCAGCACACAGGTGCGGCCGCGTACCTTTCCGACGACCTCGCTGACCTTCACCTGGTTGGCCACGTCGAGGTCGCGCCGCTTGTGGATGAACGCCAGCGGTGTGCCCAGCGTGTCGGCCCAGCGCTCCGACAGGCGCACGCGCCCCGTGTCGGGCGAGACGACCGTCGTGTTCTCCAGGTCGAGCTTGTTCTTGAGGTAGCTCTCCAGCACCGGCATGGCGAACAGGTGGTCGACCGGGCCGTCGAAGAAGCCCTGGATCTGCGAGGTGTGCAGGTCGATCGACATGAGCCGGTCGGCGCCGGCGGTCTTGAACAGGTCGGCCATCAGCCTGGCGGTGATCGGCTCGCGGCCGCGGCCCTTCTTGTCCTGACGGGCGTAGCCGAAGAACGGCATGACCACGGTGATGCGCTTGGCGGAGGCCCGCTTCAGCGCGTCGACCATGATGAGCTGTTCCATGATCCACTGATTGATGGGGGCGGTGTGGCTCTGGATGACGAAGGCGTCGCAGCCGCGTACGGACTCCAGATAACGGGCGTAGATCTCGCCGTTGGCGAAGTCGATCAGCTTGGTGGGGGTCAGGGAGACGCCGACGTGCTGGGCGACCTCGTCGGCCAGCTCAGGAAAGGCCCGGCCGGAGAAGAGCATGAGGTTCTTCTCGCCCGGTTGTTTGATGCTGCTCACGTCCCACTCTCCTGCTGCTCTTGCTCGGCCAGCGCCCGCTGGGCGGCCGCGGCCGACTTCGTGCCCGCGCGCCTGCGCAAGACCCATTTCTCGATGTTGCGCTGCCGCGCTCGGGCCACCCCGATGGCGCCAGGGGGCACATCGCTGTCGATGACGGACCCGGCGGCCGTGTAGGCGCCCTCTCCGACGGTCACGGGAGCGACGAGCATCGTGTCGCATCCCACGAACGCGCCATCACGCACCGTGGAGCGATGCTTGTTGACCCCGTCGTAGTTGACGAACACCACGGCCGCGCCGATGTTGACGTCGTCGCCGATCGTGGCGTCGCCCGCGTAGGACAGGTGCGGCACTTTGGAGCGCTCGCCGACCGTGGTGTTCTTCATCTCGACGAACGTGCCGGCCTTGGACTTGCTGCCGAGCACCGTGCCGGGGCGCAGGTACGCGTAGGGGCCGACGTTGGCCTCCGGGCCGATCTCGGCGTTGTCGCAGACGGCGTTGCGCACTGTCGCCCCCTCGCCGACGCGGGTGTCGGTCAGCGTGGTGGCGGGGCCGACCTCGGCACCGGCCTCGATCACGGTGTCGCCGTGGAGCTGGGTGCCGGGGTGGATGACGGTATCGGGCGCGATCCGCACGCCGACGTCGATCCAGGTGCTGCCGGGGTCGACGATCGTCACCCCGGCGCGCATGTGGTCTTCGAGCAGGCGCTGATTGAGCACCTTACGGGCGAAGGCGAGCTGCACCCGGTCGTTGACGCCCTCGACCTCGACGTAGTCGCCGGCCACGCAGGCGCCGACCCGGTGGCCGTCGCCACGCAGGATGGCCAGGACGTCGGTGAGGTACTCCTCGCCCTGGGCGTTGTCGGTGGACACGCGCTTGACAGCGTCGGCGAGCAGGTCGCCGTCGAAGGCGTAGATGCCGGAGTTCATCTCCTTGATGGCGCGCTGCTCGGGGCTGGCGTCCTTCTCCTCGACGATCTCCAGGACGGCGCCGCTCTCGTCCCGGATGATCCGCCCGTAGCCGGTCGGATCGGGCACGTGGGCCGTCAGCACGGTGACCGCGTTGCCGTCGGTCTCATGCCGTTCGAGCAGCTCGGCGAGGGTCTGGGTGCGAAGGAGCGGCACATCCCCGTACGTGACCAGCACCGTGCCGGAGATCGTGCCGACCTCCTCGAGAACGGTGCGGACCGCGTGGCCGGTGCCGCGCTGCTCCCGCTGGACGACGGCGCGCGCGTCGGGGCTGGTGGCGGCCAGGTGGCCGCCGACCCGCTCGAGCGCGTGGCCGATGACGACGATCAGCTGCTCGGGACCGAGGTCGCGGGCGGCTGCGAGCATGTGGTCGACCAAGGCACGGCCGCATAGCTCGTGCAGGACCTTCGGGGTCTGGCTCTTCATCCGGGTGCCCTCGCCTGCGGCGAGGACGATGACGGCTGCCGGGCGCGGCACACTCACGGACTGAGGCTCCCTGTGGCTGGACGGATCAGGGCATTTGGTACGGCTACCGCACCGCTACCCTCCCGACACCGTGAGGATACCTGGCCGCACCCCGAACATTCTCGCCGGGGAGCAGGTCACAGCTCCCGGAAGAGGACTCGAACCCCTACAAAGTGGACCAAAACCACTTGTCCTGCCGATTAGACGATCCGGGATAGATCGGACACATGGCGTCCGACACATCCCTACGATACCGAGCCCGCGCCCCGGCGCGCGCCCGTAATTACGTCCCACACCGGCGCGAGGGCGAAGTCTCCTGGTAGCGGCGACGCACAGCGCGTCAACCCGCATAACAGACCGCCCCAAACGACGCAAGACACGAACCCCACCCACCTTGTGCGCCAGAGAGTCACCTTCCCCCCATTCACGGCTTAGGGCTTCCTTACTTACGCTTGCGTAGGTTACGGTGGCGTAGCCCGGACATACATCCTCATTCATGCCGTTGGAGGCCGTCCATGACCGTTCTCGCCGAGCGCTCAGCCCCAGCCCCAGCCCCTAAGCCTGAATTCGAGCCCGAGCCGAAATCCAAGGCAGAACTGTTCACCTTCGCGCTCGTCGTCGGGCTGCCGCTGATCGCGATCGCGGGCGCGGTGCCGTTCGCGTGGGGATGGGGACTCGGCTGGACGGACATCGCCATCTCCTTCGTCTTCTACGTGGTCTCCGGGCTCGGCGTGACCGTCGGGCTGCACCGCTACTTCACCCACGGCTCGTTCAAGGCCAAGCGGCCGCTGAAGATCGCGATGGGCATCGCGGGCAGCCTGTCGCTGGAGATGTCGGTGCTCGACTGGGTGGCCACGCACCGCAAGCACCACAAGTTCTCCGACAAGGAGGGCGACCCGCACTCGCCGTGGCGCTTCGGGCCCGGCTTCAAGTCCATGTCCAAGGGCCTGCTCTACGCCCACATGGGCTGGCTGTTCGAGAGCGAGCGGACCAACAGGGAGAAGTACGCCCCTGACCTGTGCAAGGACCCGGACGTGCTCAAGCTGCACAAGTGGTTCAGCACGATCGCCATCGCCTCGATCGCGCTTCCCGGCGTGATCGGCGGCCTCGTCACCTGGTCCTGGCAGGGCGCGGTGACCGCGCTGTTCTGGGGCTCGATCGTACGCATCGGGCTGCTGCACCACGTGACCTGGTCGATCAACTCGATCTGCCACGTCTTCGGCGAGGAGGACTTCCAGGTACGCGACAAGTCGCGCAACGTCTGGTGGCTGGCCATCCCGTCCTTCGGCGAGTCGTGGCACAACCTGCACCACTCCGACCCGACCTGCGCCCGGCACGGCGCGCTCAAGGGCCAGATCGACCTGAGCGCCGGACTGATCCGGATCTTCGAGAGGCTCGGCTGGGTGTACGACGTCCGCTGGCCGACGCCTGAGCGGCTGGCGGCGAAGCGCATTGCCTGACGCCGATCAGCCGATGAACGGCCACGTATCCGTGGCCGTCATTATGGAGACCGTGACCGAACCCCGATCTCGCAGGCGTATGTCCGGTAGCGAGCGCAGAGAGCAGCTGATCCGCATCAGCCGCACCCTCTTCGCGGAAAAGGGGTTCGACGGGACCTCTATCGAGGAAATCGCCGCTACCGCACAGGTGTCGAAACCCGTGGTATACGAGCATTTCGGCGGCAAGGAAGGCGTCTACGCGGTCGTGGTCGACCGCGAGATGCAGAAGCTGCTCGGCATGATCACCGAGGCTCTGTCCGCCACCCATTCACTGGTCAAGCTGGAGCGGGCCGCGCTGGCGCTGCTCCAGTACATCGAGGAGAGCAGCGAGGGCTTCCGCATCCTCGTACGCGACTCCCACGCCGCTTCCGGCACCGGCACGTTCGCGAGCCTTATCAGCGAGATCGCCAGCCAGGTCGAGGATGTCCTGGCCGACGAGTTCGCGGCGCGCGGCTACGACCCCCAGCTCGCGCCGATGTACGCCCAGATGCTGGTCGGCATGGTGGCGCTGACCGGGCAGTGGTGGCTCGACGTGCGCAAGCCCGGGCGCGAGGAGGTCGCCGCCCACCTGGTCAACCTGGCGTGGAACGGCCTGACCGGGCTCAACCCCAACCCGTCCATCACCGCCGTGACCCGCGAGCAGTCCGCCGCCGCGTCCAAGGCGCGCAGCACCAGCGAAAAGGAGCTGCGGGAGCTGGAGAAGGTGCGCGAGAAGGAGCTCAAAGAGGCCGAGAAGGCGCGCCAGAGGGAGTTCAAGGAGGCCGAGAAGGCGCGGGTGCGTGAGCTCAAGGAGCGGGAGCGGCTGCTGAAGGAGGCGGAGAAGGCTCGCGAGCGCGAGGAGAAGATCCGCCAACGCGAAGCTCGCCTTGCCGAACGCGCCGCCCGCCTCGAACAGGTGGACCACCCCGAGTAACGGTCCCGGCAAGGGCTCGGCGGGTACCACCGGCCCGGATGAGCGGTGCCCGAACGCCGGCTCGGTGCCCCTGCTCCCCAAGCGACGTCAGCGCACGTCGGCGAGAGAGTGGGCCGACCGGTGGGCTTGAACAGCGGGGATGGCTTGCGTGACGATTGGGTAGAGCGTGGCTGACTATCCGGGGTGAGCCGTTGCGGCCGCGTTAACGTTCCGTTCAACCAAACAGGGCAATATAGGCTATATGTCCGCGGAACCGTTCCAAGCCCCCAACGACCTCCCCCTACCTCAGGAGCGGTTTCTCAATCGCGAGGAGAGCTGGCTCCAGTTCAACGAACGCGTGCTCGAGCTGGCCGAGGATCCGTCAATCCCGCTTCTGGAGCGGGTGCGCTTCCTGGCCATCTTCGCGAGCAATCTCGACGAGTTCTTCCGCGTACGCGTGGCCGGCCTGAAACGGCGCATGGCCACGGGCCTGCTGCTGCGCACCAAGAGCGGGTTGAAGCCGCGCGAGGAGCTGGCCAGGATCGGCATGATCGCGGACGATCTGGCCAGGCGGCACGCCGCGGCCTTCCACCAGCACATCTGCCCGCAGCTCGCGGCCGAGGGCATCGAGATCGTCAGGTGGGACGACCTGGGGCGCGAGGAGCGCACCGAGCTGCGCAAGCTGTTCAGGGAGCGGATCAGGCCGGTGCTGACGCCGCTGGCCGTGGACCCCGCGCATCCTTTTCCCTATATTTCGGGGCTCAGCCTGAATCTCGCTGTTCTGGTGCGTAATCCGGCGACCGATCACACGGTTTTCGCGAGGGTCAAGGTCCCGTCGCAGCTGCCCCGATTCGTACCTGCCTCCAAAGACAGATTTGTCCCGCTTGAGGATGTTATTGCGGCGCATCTGGGACAGCTCTTCAAGGGCATGGAGATCCTCCAGCACCACGTCTTCCGCGTCACCAGGAACGAGGATCTCGACGTGGACGAGGACGTCACCGAGAACCTCATGCAGGCCCTGGAGAAGGAGCTGCTCAAGCGGCGCTTCGGCCCGCCCGTGCGGCTGGAGGTCGAGGACACGATCACTCCGGAGGTGCTGGCGCCGCTGGTGGAGGAGCTGGAGCTGGCGCCGCACGAGATCTACCGCGTGCAGGGGCCGCTCGACCTGTCGGGCCTGCACGCGATCGCCGACCTGGAGCGGGGCGAGCTGAGCTACCGGCCGTTCGTGCCCGCCGAGGTGATCAACGCCGAGGACGACATCTTCTCGATCCTGCGCGAGCGCGACGTGCTGCTGCACCACCCGTACGACTCGTTCGCCACCAGCGTGCAGCGTTTCATCGAGGTGGCCGCGGCCGACCCCAGGGTGCTGGCGATCAAGCAGACCCTCTACCGCACCAGCGGCGAGTCCCCCATCGTGGACGCGCTGATCGACGCGGCCGAGGCGGGCAAGCAGGTCGTGGTGGTCGTGGAGATCAAGGCCCGCTTCGACGAGCACGCGAACATCTCCTGGGCCCGCAAGCTGGAGAAGGCCGGCTGCCACGTCGTCTACGGCGTGGTCGGGCTGAAGACCCACTGCAAGCTCGCGCTCGTGGTCCGTCAGGAGGCCTCGGGCGAGCTGCGCCGCTACTGCCACATCGGCACCGGCAACTACAACCCCAAGACCGCCCGGCAGTACGAGGACTTCGGCCTGCTCACGGCGGACCCCCTGGTCGGGGAGGATGTGACGGACCTGTTCATCCACCTGACCGGCTACTCCAACCACTCCGCCTACCGCCGACTGCTGGTCGCGCCCCACTCCATGCGCAGCGGGCTGCTGGCCAGGATCGAGCGGGAGATCGCCCACGCGCAGGCGGGACGGCCCGCGCGGATCAGGATCAAGACGAACTCGCTGGTGGACGAGCCCATCATCGACGCGCTCTACCGGGCGTCCAGGGCCGGTGTCCCGGTGGACCTGTGGGTGCGGGGCATCTGCAGCCTTCGCCCAGGAATTCCAGATTTGTCCGAAAATATCCGCGTAAGGTCGGTCTTGGGGCGCTTCCTTGAGCACTCCCGGGTGTACGAGTTCGGCCTCGGCCGCCGCCCCGAGGTGTGGATCGGCAGCGCGGACCTGATGCGCAGGAACCTCGATCGCCGCGTCGAAGCCCTGGTCAAGGTGACATCGCCGCAGCACAAGGCCTATCTCATCGAGCTGATGGACCTGGCCATGGCCGAGACCACGAACGCGTGGTGGCTGAACTCCGATGGCACATGGGCCCGCCATCCAGGCGAGGATCCCCAGAGCCACCTCATCGGTACGCGCCGCTGGAGGACCGTTGATGACTGACCTGCTCCGCGCAGCCGGAGCCGTGGTCTGGAGGGGCGAGGAGAGCCGCCCAGAAGTTGCCGTCATTCACCGGCCAGGGTACGACGACTGGACCTTCCCCAAGGGCAAGCTGAAGTCCGGGGAGCACGAGATCGCCGCCGCCCTGCGCGAGGTGAACGAGGAGACCGGCCTGACCGTGCTGCTCGGCCGCGCGTTGCCGCCGGTCCACTACCTCAGCACCGGCCGGCTCAAGCGGGTCGACTACTGGGTGGCGCAAGTGGCCGGGGATGACGGGTTCTCCCCCGGCGACGAGGTGGACGAGCTGCGCTGGCTGCCGCTGGAGGAGGCCAGGCGGCTGCTGACGTACGAATGGGACGTGGGGCTGCTGCGCGCGCTGCGGGCCGCGCCGCTCGAGACCGTGCCCCTCGTGCTCGTACGGCACGCCTCAGCCGGCTCCAGGAGCGAGTGGCAGGACGACGACGCGCTGCGCCCGCTCGACGCCGGCGGCCGGTCCCAGGCCGCGAATCTGGCCGCCGCGCTGCCCGCCTACCGGCCCGAGCTGCTGATCAGCTCCCCCAGCGCCCGGTGCGTCCAGACCCTGGTGCCGTACAGCGCCGAGGCCGGGGCGGAGACCAAGCTCGAGCCGCTGCTCAGCGAGGAGAGCCACGACCCGGAGAAGACGACCGCCCTGGTCAGGGAGATCGCGGTGCCCGCGGCCGTGTGCAGCCACCGCAAGGTGCTGCCCAACCTGGTCAAGGCGTTGAGCGGCAAGGACGTGCACCTGCGTAAGGGCGCCTTCGCTGTGCTGCACAGGGCGGGCGGGCACGTCGTCAGCGTCGAGCGCTACGCGGCCTGATCACCACGTGACCGGAAGCCGGGCGAAGCCGTCCGCGATCCTCCCCTCGCTGCGGGGCAGCTCCTCCATGGGCACAGCCGGCCGCAGGGTGGGGAAGCGCTGGAACAGCCGGCTGAACACGGCCTCCAGCTCGACCCTGGCCAGGCTGGCGCCGATGCAGAAGCGCGGGCCGTACCCGAAGCTCAGATGCGGGTCGGTTTGCGGACGGCGGATGTCGAACACATCCGGATCCGGATAGATCCGCTCGTCCCGGTTGGCCACTCCCGTGAGTATCACGACGGCCTCGCCCGTACGGATCGTGCGGCCGCCGATCTCGATGTCCTCGTGGGCGTACCTGGGCAGGCCGTGCAGGCTCGTCACCACCATGCGCAGGATCTCCTCGACCGCGCCGGGGGCAAGGGCCGGGTCTGCTATGAGCAGGTCGCGCTGGCCGGGGTTGGCCAGGAGGAGCAGCACGCCGAAGTCGATGCGGTTGACCGTGGTCTCGTGCCCGGCGAACAGCAGCCCGCCTGCCAGCTCGGCGATCCGCCCGTTGTCGTCCAGCTCGTTCGCCAGGTCCGACAGCACGTCCTCCCCCGGCTCGCGCCGCTTGCGCTCGATCAGGCCGGCCATGTACGCGCTCAGCTCCTCGCGGGCGGCCTGGCTCTTCTCCATGTCCAGCATGTCCCCCATCCGGGACGACACGCCGCCGAAGTACTCCCTGTCCTCGTACGGCACGCCGAGCAGCTGGCAGATGACCAGCACGGGCAGCGGGAACGACAGCTCGGCGTGCAGGTCCGCCGGCGGCGTCAGCTTGGCCAAGTGGTCGAGCCGCTCATCGACGAGCGAGCCGACGTGGTCCCTGAGCGCCTTCATCCTGCGGGCAGAGAAGGACGGCATGAACAGCTTGCGCATGCGGTCGTGCTCGGCCTTCTCCGTGGCCACGTCGCCCTGGGGGCCGCCGAGCAGCGCCGAACTCGACAGCCGCGCGGCCTTGTCCGGCTCCGGATGTGAGCGGCCGAGCCTGGGGTCGTTGAACAGGCTGCGCGCGTCCTCGTAGCCGGTGACCAGCCAGACCTCGTCGCCCATCCGGGTACGTACCTTCGCGATGCCCTCTTCGGCCCGCAGGTTCCGGTACGCCTCGGGGACGTCGAGCAGGCTGCCGCGCTCGAAGGGGATGGTGGGAAGGTTCCTCATAGAACCTTCTTAACCGCCTTGAGGGTCTCTGCCCAGACTCTGGGGAACTCGGCGTGTGCCCGTTCGGCGGTGCTCCGCTCGATCCCGATGAGCAGCCCGTACGTGAACGTGTCCTCGCCTGCCTGCCGGGCGCTCTCGGCCTCCTTCGCCAGCGTCTCCTGGGCGACGACTCCGTCCTGGTGCGCGCCCAGGATTTCCTGGATGTCCTCGGCCAGCTTGGCCAGCTTGGCCATGCTCGCGCCGAGGGTGGGCTGGAGCGCTTCCGCAGTGTAACGAGCGCGTTTGGCGGCCTTGCGCACGTCGTGCATGGCTATTTCACGACGTTCCGGGTCTTCGATGGCCTGAGCGGTGTCGTAGGCGTTCGTCACCCTGGCCCAGTTGGCCGCGGCGATGGCGGCGAGCTTGTCCTGGGCCGATTTGGCCGCCGCCTTGCCCAGGTGCGGGGCCGATACGAGCTGGTCGAGCGCGTTGAGCAGGGTGTAGTAGCGGTCGCTGCTGAGCGTGTCCTTGATGCGGGCATACGCCTCTTGCTCGCGTTTGTGCAGATCCGCGCCGAGCCGGGTCTGGATGGGGCCGGTGACCAGCTCAGGCTGCAGGCCGGCCAGCTCCTTGGCGAACCTGGCCCTGATCACCTCCAGGTCACGGGCCTCGCCGAGCACCGTACCGAGCCAGCGCAGCTCGTCCTGGAGCGGGCCGGTGTCGGTCACGACGCTCTTGAACGCCTTGAGCGCGCTGCGCAGCCTGCGGGCCGCCACGCGCATCTGGTGCACGGCGTCCTCCTCCGCCCTGCGTACCCGTGGATCCTGCGAGAGCACGGCGCCCACCTGGCCGGCCAGGTAGGCGACGACGACCTCACCCGCGGTGCCCGGTTCGGTGGGCGCTTTGGGGAGGGGGGCGGGTTCGAGCAGTTTGGCGAGCTTGCTGGCGGCCTCCGAGGGCGTCGCGCCGGCCTTCCTGAGACGCTTGCCGACCTTGGCGAGGAATGCCCGGCGATCCTCGGCGAGCAGCTCCGCCTCGACCTCGCGCCACCGTACGACCTTGGGCTCATCCTGGAACACCGTGCCCTTGACGCGGTCGTCGGCGATCTCGACCAGCTTGGTGTCGCCGTCGAGCAGGACAGTGATGCTCCTGCGGGTGTCCAGCTCGGCGACGGGCTGGAGCTCGGCGCCCCGGGTGTAGGCGCGGACGAGCTCGACCAGCTCGAGAGGCACGATCTTGGTGCTACGGGTGAGCGGGTGCGTGATCTCCTGGCGCACACCCTTGGCCTTGGGCAGCTTGAGATGCCAGCCGGGATCGTGGCCGCCTCGTCGTCGCCTGAGCGTGACGCCCCGGGCGGCCAGCCGAAGGTCGGGGGTGTCGTAGTAGAGGGCCACGAGCTGGTGGCTCTTCGGGCCTACGACGTCGGCCAGACCGCTCAGGTCCGGAATAGCGTAATCGGGAGGAACGTCGAACTTGTCCTCGATCTCGATGCCCACTACACCTCGCAAGAGTCCGATTTCGGAACATCATGCCACTATGAGGTGAACATCACACGACTTGCAGGAGCTCAATTCTGTTCCCCACGGGATCCGACAGATAGATCCGCCGATACCCGGGGAACAGGTCGTCGATTTCCACGTCGGTGGCATAGGCGTCGAGGTCGTCCACCAGGAACGCGGGGTGGGCCTTGCGCGCGGGCCTGAAGTCGTCCTCGACGCCGAGGTGCACCTCTACCCCCACGCCCCTGAACCACACACCCCCGCGCTTGGCCAGCTCCGGCGGCTTGGGCACCTCCCGGAGCCCCAGCACGCCCTCATAGAAACGCCTCAACTCGGGCTCACTGCCCCTGGGCGCGGCGAGCTGAACATGATGAATCTGCCTGATCATTTCTGCACCACCCTCATTTCCGCACCGCACTCATTTCTGCACCGCACTCATTTCTGCACCACCACGAAGATCCTCCGAAATGGGAACGGGGTGCCGTAGCTCTGGGCCGGATACGCCTCGGCGAGCGCCTTGGCGAGGTCGTTCTTGAACCGGCGCTGCTCGTCGGGGTCGAGCCGGTCGAACATGGGGCGCAGGGCAGTGCCGGAGACCCAGTCGAGCACCGGGTTCTCGCCCTGGAGCACGTGCATGTAGGTCGTCTCCCACGCGTCCACCTGGGAGCCGCCGTGATTGAGCAGGTCCAGGTACTCGATGGGATCGTCGACGGGATTTGCCCTGACGACGTCGCTGAGCTTGTCGGACCAGGCGCGGGAGGCGCACAGTTCGCGGATCGCGACGTGGCTGGGTGCGTCGAAGTTGCCGGGCACCTGGAACGCCAGCCAGCCTCCCGCGGCCAGGTCCTCGACCCAGTGCTCCAGCACGGCCCGATGCTCCGGCACCCACTGCAGGACGGCGTTCGAGACGATCACGTCCATGGGCCGGTCAGGGCGCCACGTGGCCACGTCCGCCACCGCGAACCTGACATTCGATTGCAACTGCCGGGCCTTTGTGATCATCGCAGGCGAGGAGTCGAAGCCTTCGACGGTCGCGCGGGGCCACCGACGGCCCAGCTCAACGGTGAGTTCACCGCTGCCGCAGCCCGCGTCCACGACATAATCGGGATCGACCGCCCCCACCCTGGAGACCAGCTCGATGAACGGCCGCGACCGCTCGTCCGCGTAGACAGCGTAGGTCACCGGGTCCCAGATATCTCTTGACATGAAGATAATTGATATCGAGAGAGATATCTCGATGTCAAGACAGTACACTCTTGTGTCATGACGGAGGATGCTAGGGATGAGGTCGACCGCCTCGTCGCGGCTTGGCGCGCGGAGCGTCCCGACCTCGACGTCGAGCCGCTCCACGTGCTCTCTAGGGTGTCACGACTGGCCAAGCATCTCGACCGGGCCAGGCGGGCGGCGTTCGCCGAACACGACCTGGAGCCGTGGGAGTTCGACGTGCTGACGGCGCTGCGGCGAGCCGGCAAGCCGTACGAGCTCAGCCCGGGGGCCCTGCTGCGGGCGACGCTCGTCACGTCCGGGACCATGACCAACCGCATCGACCGGCTCGCGCAGGCCGGCCTGGTGCGGCGCCGCCCGGACCCGGAGGACCGCCGCGGCGTGCTGGTGTCCCTGACGGACACCGGGCTGGCCCGGGTCGACGCCGCCTTCGCGGACCTGCTGCGACGCGAGCGTGACCTGCTGTCCGGCCTGGGCTCCGACGATCAGCGCCTGCTCTCTTCTCTCCTCCGCACGCTCCTCGCCCCCTTCGACGCTTCTTGATTTTTCACTTTCTTTTACGGCGGGGCCAAGCTGACCGTACGCGCCGCCCGCCCGTTCCGTCTGTCATTGCGCGTGAGTCTTCATTCGTTACGGCGGGGCCAAGCTGACCGCACGCGCCGCCGTCCGTTCCGTCTGTCATGGCCGGTCGTGAAGGCTCACGGGCTGCTCGCCGCTACGAGCGCAATGTGGGCCGCGTTCTTCGCTGAACGTGGGCCTGTCACGCGCCGCCTTGCGCCCCCATGGGCTGCACCACCAACCGGCACCAAATCCGCCGACCGCGCCCCTCGCCACCAGCCAGCACCAGATCCGCGGTCCGCACCATCACTGCCAGCCGGCACCTCCCGGGGCCGCCGGCCGGGGCGGGGGTCAGTCGCCCAGGCGGTCGGCGAGGTCGAGCCACTCGGCTTCGATCGTGTCCTTCTGGGCGGTGATCTCGCGTAGCTGGGCGTCGAGGGAGCCGAGCTTGGAGTAGTCGCTGGCCGCTTCAGCCATGGCCGCGTGGAGGCGGGACTCCTGGTCGCTCAGCTTGTCGAGCTGGCGTTCCAGGCGGTTGAGCTCCTTGCGAAGCTCGCGTTCCTCCTTGGCCGACAACCCGGCACCTGGCTGGCCGGGCTCGGACGTGACCGCGACGGACTCGGCCACGGAGCCGTCCCCGCCACCGGATACCGTGCTGCCGGATACCGTGCTGCCGGGATCCGATGCCGGAGTCGCCCCGCCGGGGGTGCCCAGGCGGGCGGTCACAGCCGTGCCGGCGGCGCGTCGTTCGAGGTATTCGTCCACCCCGCCCGGCAGCAGCGAGAGCTTGCCGTCACCCAGCAGCGCCACGCACCGATCGGTCACCCGCTCCAGGAAGTAGCGGTCGTGGCTCACCAGGATCAGCGTGCCGGGCCAGCCGTCCAGCAGGTCTTCGAGCTCGTTGAGCGTCTCGATGTCGAGGTCGTTGGTGGGCTCGTCGAGCAGCAGGACGTTCGGGTCGTCCATGAGCAGCCTCAGCAGCTGCAGCCGACGGCGCTCGCCACCCGACAGGTCTCCGACGACCTTCCACTGCGCCTCGCCCTTGAACCCGAGGCGTTCGAGCAGCTGGGAGGCCGTCCACTCCCTCTTGCCGAGCTGGAGGTACTTGCGTACTTCCTCGACCGTCTCCAGCACCCGCCGCGTGGGGTCGAGCTCGGCGAGCTCCTGGGACAGGTGCGCGAGGCGTACCGTCTTGCCCCTGATCACGCGCCCGGAGTCGGGCGTCACCGTGTCGGCGAGCAGGCGCAGCACGGACGACTTGCCGGAGCCGTTCACCCCGATCAGTCCGATCCGGTCCCCCGGGCCGAACTGCCACGTGAGGTCGCCGAGCACCAGCGGCCCGTTGCCCGGCCCGCCGGCGTGCAGGGTGACGTCCTCGAGGTCGTAGACGGTCTTGCCGAGGCGGGCCGCGGCGAACCGCATCAGTTCGACGGTCTCGCGCGCCGGGGGCTCGTTCGCGATCAAGGCCTGCGCGGCCTCGATGCGGAACTTCGGCTTGGACGTACGGGCCGGCGGGCCGCGCCGCAGCCAGGCGATCTCCTTGCGCATGAGGTTCTGGCGGCGCTCTTCTGCGGCCTGCGCGATCCGCGCCCGCTCGGCCTTGGCGAGCACGTAAGCGGCGTATCCGCCCTCGTAGCGCTCGACCCGCCCGTCCACGACCTCCCACGTGCGGGTGGACACGGCGTCGAGGAACCACCGGTCGTGCGTCACGACCACCAGCGCGCTCTTCCTGCCCGCCAGATGGCCGGCGAGCCAGGCGATGGCCTCGATGTCGAGGTGGTTCGTAGGCTCGTCCAGCATGATCAGGTCATGGTCGTCGATGAGCAGCTGCGCCAGCGCCGTACGCCTGCGCTCCCCACCCGACAGGTCGGCGGCCCTGGCGTCGAGGTCGAGGTCGCCGACCAGGTTGACGAGGATCTCGCGGACCCGCTGGTCCCCCGCCCATTCGTGCTCGGCCAGCCCGCCGAGGACGATCTGCCGCACGGTGGCGTTCGGGTCCATCGCGTCGTGCTGCGACAGGAACCCGACCCGCAGGCTCCGGGTATGCGTTACCCGTCCCTTGTCCGGCCGCGTCGATCCCGCGATCACGGACAGCAGGGTCGTCTTGCCGCCTCCGTTACGCCCGACGACGCCGATGCGCTCGCCTGCCTCGACGCCGAGGGATACGTCGTCGAGGAGCGGCTTGGGCCCATAGGCGTGGGAGACCGACTCAAGGTTGACCAGATTCATGACCTCCCAAGGGTATCGGCTCCCCATCCATCTCCCGCCCGCCCAACCCGGCCCTGCTCGATGCCCGGCCGTGGACGGAGGCGGCCTTTGCCACGACCCAGTGGTCCCCGGAGCCCGTGGTGCCGGGACTCGAGTGCCGGAGTAGGCGGCGAGTTCGCACGCTTGGCTCGGGGCGAGGACGTACGCGCTACTCGCCGAATACGCACAACACCCAGCACACGAACGCAGCCCCGGCCGAGCGCGAGTGCGGAGTGGGCGTCGCCCGCGGGGCATGGGACGCCGTATACGCGTGCGGCACCCGCACGCCCCGAGCCGAGCCCCCAAGTGCGGGGGTCAGGCCAGGGTGGCGCCCTGGACCGGGCCGTGGGCGGCTACGGCGGTGTGGGCGGCTCCCGTGCTGGTCAGGCTGAGGGCCAGGTCGCGGGCGTGGAGTGCGTCGATGGCCAGGAAGGCGCACGTCGGGCCCGACCCCGAGACGATCGCGCCCAGGGCCCCGTGCTGACGGCCTGCTTCCAGGGTGGGGCCGAGCTCCGGCCTGAGGTTGAGCGCGGCGGGCTGGAGGTCGTTGCTCAGGTGGGCGCCAAGGGAGTAGGCGTCACCCGTGCCCAGCGCCTCCATCAGAGAGTCGTCCAGCTGGGGCCAGGGCACCTCGGCGCCCGAGGCCGCTCTGAGGCGGTCGCATTCGGCGTACACGCTGGCCGTGGAGAGGCCCCCATCCGCCAACGCGAACACCCAGTGGAACGTCCCCCCAGTGGGCAGCTCGCTCAGCTGCTCACCCCGGCCGGTGCCCACCGCCGTGCCCCCGAGCAGGGAGAACGGCACATCGCTGCCGAGATCGCCCGCGATCTCCATGAGGTCCTCGAACGGCAGCCCCAGCCCCCACAGCTCGTTGCAGGCCACCAGCGCCCCGGCGGCGTCGGCACTGCCGCCCGCCATGCCGCCCGCCACGGGGATGTCCTTCTGGATGATCAGGTCGGCGCCGTAGGTGCGGCCCGCGTGTTTGGCGAGCGCCCGGGCGGCCCGGATCGCCAGGTTGCTGTCGTCGGTCGGCACCTGGTCGGACCACTTGCCGTTCACCACAACGGTGATCGACTCGGACTCCTTCGCGACCACCTCATCGAAGATCGATACTGCATGGAAGACGTTCACCAGGTCGTGGTAGCCGTCTTCCCTGAGCGGGCCGACAGAAAGCTGTACGTTGACCTTCGCAGGCACACGTACGGTCACCGAACTCATCGAGTTTCTGCCATTCTCATCACTTGCCGGGGTCAAGAACACTAGATGTTATCGGGGCACGCGGCCCTGACATGCGGTTCTCGAAAATATGACCTTCGGAACGGCCGACTCCGCAATACGCAGAGTCAAGTTAAGACGCGTTTGCCCCGAACGTCGCAGGTAACCAAGAGTGATCCAGATAGTGATGCAAATGTCCCCTCACGCCTTGGGCGGGGGTGGCACGGACGGGCTCGGGGTCCGTCCTGGGACGCCCTCCGTGTGCCCAATGGCTGCTCTCCGCGTCCGGCTCCGCCGCCACGGCAGGCGCCAGTCCCGGCAGGCGCCTGTCTCGGAGGATGGCAGTCCCAGCAGGCGTCCATCCCGGTGGGCCTTCATCCCGGCAGGCCTTCATCCCGGCAGGCCTCCGTCCCGGTAGGCGTCCGTCCCGGTGGCGCCCGTCCCGGCCGGTGTCAGTCCCCTGGGCGCCGGCGTGGCGGTGATCACGATGGAACTCGTTGGACGGGGTGGCTGTGTGCTCGTCATCCTGAAGTGATAGCTCGCGTTAAGGAGGGTGCGTTGTCCGAGGTGACGGTTGTCGAGGTGCCGCAGTGGCGGGGGTCGGGGGCGCGTACGGCGGAGCGGTTGCGCGAAGGGGCGCGGTTGCTGGCCGACATGGTGGACGCCGGCCATCGCGTGCGGGTGGATGTCGATGATGATCTGGTCATCACTGCCTCCATGGTGCGTGAGGCGATTGCGCAGGCTGCCGATGGGCTCGTGGTGACTGCCGGTGGGGATTGCGGGGTCGAGCTGGAGCCGGTGGCGGCGGCCAGGAAGAGGTACGGCGATCGGCTGGTCGTCGTGTGGTTCGATGCGCACGGGGACTTGAACACGCCGGATTCCTCACCTTCTGGGGCCTTTCATGGGATGGTGCTGCGGGCGCTCACTGGGGAAGGGCCCGCGGGGCTGGTGCCGGGGGAGCATGTGGATCCGGGGCGGATCGTGTTGGCGGGGGTGCGCGATCTCGATCCTGCCGAGCTGGCGTTCGTCGAGGATCGCGGGGTTCGGTGGCTGACCGTGGCGGATTCCGGTGCGGCGCTTGCCGAGGCGATCGCGGAGGTCCGTGGTGACGCTGCCGTCTATGTGCATATCGACTTCGATGTGCTCGATCCGGAGGTCTTCGCGAGTGTGGGGTGCCCCACGCCTGGCGGGCTGAGGCCCGATGAGCTGCTCGCCCTGGTTTCCGCCGTGGCTGAGCGGTTCGAGGTCGCGGGGCTCGGGCTCATGGAATATGAGCCCTCCAGGGAGGAAGATCGGGCGATGCTTTCCGGGCTCGTCAAGGGGTTGGTGGAGGTTTGCGCCCGGCGGTGAGCGGCCTAGCCGGGGCGTGTCATGCCGCGGAAGACGGCACGGTAGTAGGGCGAGCCGAGGAAGTTCGTCTTCTTCACCACGTCTCCTGTCTTGGGGGCGTGGATCATCAGGCCACCGCCTAGATACAGGGCCACATGGGTCGGGTCGCCTGTGCCGCCGCCGAAGAAGAGCAGGTCGCCCATGCGGCGGGCGCTGAGCGGAACGTGGCGGCCCTGGCGGAACTGGGTGCCCGTGTAGTGGCCGAGGGCCACGCCTGCCCGGGCCCAGGCGTAGAGGGTCAGGCCGCTGCAGTCGAAGCCTCGCGTTCTTGCTCCCCTGCCTATGCCGGCAGTGGGGCCGCCCGCTGAGCCTCCGCCCCAGGAGAAAGGCACACCCAGCTGGGCGAGGGCCGCGGCGGCGGCGATCTCACCTCGAGTGGGCCTGCTCTGCTTCGGGGGCGTCAGCGGCCTCCATGGTTGTCGGATGCAGAGGTCCACTCGTGAGCATGGACGCGGCGGGAGGGATGCGGCTCGAGCCGGGTCCGCGGACAGGGCGAGGGCTGTGAAGAGCGCTCCGGTGATGGCCAGCCGTAGCTTGATCATGTTGGCCTCCTTTTGGGGATGGGAGGCCAGGATCACGCGGCGGGGTGGGGTGGCTTGAGCCCGAACGCGGTTCTGGGGATGGAAGGAGGAGAGGCGGGCGAGGTTGTGGAAATCTTCTGAGTCCGGGGCTCAGCTCAGGGGCGAGCCGGCCCTTCCGCCTCGGCGGTTATGGGCGGGACTCGGCGATGCGGGCGAAGGCATGGATGTCCAGTTGCTCGCCGCGGGCGGACGGGTCCACCCCGGCGGCGCGGAGCGCCTCCTCGGCCTGGGGCGCGCTGCCCGCCCACGAGGAAAGGGCCGCCCGCAGGGTCTTCCTTCGCTGGGCGAAGGCGGCGTCCACCACCGCGAACACCTCCTGGCGCGTCGCGGTCGTGGCGGGCGGCTCCCGTCGCACCAATGAGACGAGCCCGGAATCGACGTTGGGGACGGGCCAGAAGACGGTACGGCCAACCGGACCCGCGCGGCGGACGTCTGCATACCAGGCAGCCTTGACCGACGGCACCCCGTACACCTTCGAGCCGGGGCCGGCGGCGAGGCGGTCGGCCACCTCCAACTGGACCATGATCAGACCCTTGCGCAGGGACGGCAGGACCTCCAGGAGGTGGAGCACCACCGGGACCGCCACGTTGTAAGGGAGGTTGGCGACCAGGGCCGTGGGGGTGAAGCCGGACAGGTCGTCGGGGGTGATCTTCATGGCGTCCGCGTTCACGACCGTGAGCCTGTCGGACGCCCCGCGCTCGGCGACGGTGATGGGGAGCTGGCGGGCGAGCACCGGGTCGATCTCGACGGCCACCACGTGCGCCGCCGCCGGCAGGAGCGCGAGCGTGAGCGAGCCGAGACCCGGCCCGACCTCGATGACCACGTCGTTCTCCGAAAGATCGGCCACGCGGACGATGCGCCGGACGGTCCCCGCGTCGATCACGAAGTTCTGGCCTAGCTTTTTTGTCGGACGAAGATCTAGCTTGTCCGCCAAAATACGTATTTCTGCAGGGCCCAACAGCCTCATCATCCAATCAGTCTCTCGCATCGAAGAACCATCGATGGCGCTTGGGGAGACCAAAGGAGAGGATGGCGTGGAACAGGAAGGAACGTCCCTCATGGAGCCAACGGGCGCCGCGCCGCTTCGCCCGACGGACTTGCGGGAAATCGGGCCGTACCGGCTACTGGGCCGGCTCGGCGAGGGCGGCATGGGGACCGTGTTCCTCGCGCGCGCGCCGACGGGGCGGTTCGTCGCGCTCAAGGTCGTCAAGGTGGAGTTCGCCAACCAGGAGGGGTTCGCGGCCAGATTCCACGCCGAGGTCGAGAACGCGCGCCGGGTGGCGTCGTTCTGCACGGCTCAGGTGCTGGACAACGGCAACACCGGGGACGGGCGCCCCTACATGGTGACCGAGTACATCGCGGGCACCCCGCTCTCCGATCAGATCGCGAAATATGGCGCTTTGGAGCCGGGGCCGCTGCACGGCGTCGCGCTGGGGGTAGCGGCGGCGCTGGCGGCGATCCACGTGGCCGGGCTGGTGCACAGGGACCTGAAGCCGGCGAACGTGATCCTCTCGTTGTCGGGGCCGAGGGTGATCGACTTCGGCATCGCCAGGGCGCTCGACAGGGAGACCGGATTCACGCTTTCCGGTGAATTATTAGGCAGCCCCGGGTGGTGGGCTCCGGAGCAGGTACGTGGCGAGGTCGTCACTCCGGCGGCCGACATCTTCGCCTGGGGCTGCTTAGTGGCGTACGCGGGCAACGGGCGGCACCCGTTCGGCCGCGGCGACCCCATCACGCTGGCCACACGCGTGCTGAACGCCCCGCCCGAACTGGGCGCGCTGCCCGCACCCCTCAACGAGCTGGTACGGCGGGCCACCTCGATGGACCCCGCCCTGCGCCCGACGGCGCAGGATCTGCTGATCGCCCTGGTGGGAGGCAGTGCCCCGGTGCGGGCCGCCGATCCGCCCACCTTGGTCGCGACCGAGATGCTCAACGACTGGCAGCCTCCGCGGAACGTCGTGGAGGAACCGGACATCACGGCCACGTTCACGACGCCCCCGCCGAGCGACGCCACGGGCCGCGCTCCCGTTGTTCCGGGCGCCTCCAGCGCTCCAGGAGCTCCAAGCGTTCCGGGTCACAGCGTTCCGGACGCTCCCGGCGTGCCTGGTCCGCCGGGCGCGTTCGGCAGCCAAGCCGGTACGGCCGGCACCCCGCCCCCGCAGCCGTCCCCTCAGCAGAGTCAGGCGTCGGTCGAGGAGTTGGCGCGGAGGGAGGAGGAGGCGGCCAAGGAGGAGTTCGCGCGCTGGGAGGCCCAGGCTCGGCAGCGGGAACAGGCCCAGGCCGAAGCTCTGGCCAGACAGAAGGAACTCACCAGGCAGGAGCAGGCCCGGGCGCGCGACCAGGAGGCGCAGCTGCGGCAGGGCAGCCTCCCCGGCACCGAGACCCAGCCGGGCGACGGCCCTACGGCGGCTCTGCCAGGTGAGGGCCGCACAGAGGCCCTGCCGGGCGACGAGCCCGACACCCTCAGCGGTTCGCGGACAAAGGGCACCCGGTGGCTCATCGCCGCAGCGGCGGCCGTACTGGCCATCGTCGTGACAGCAGCCATCCTGATCGTCACCTCCAGCCGCAACACGGCCATCACCACGACCCCCGGCACCCCCTCCCAGGTGGCCGCCACCGCGGGCCCCAACGACGTGGGCCGCCGCTTCGCGCTGGGCGCCAACTTCGACGACCCCATCGCGATCGTCGCGTCGGCGCCGGAGTGCGGGCTGAAGGAGTACGAGGGCAAGACCGCGACCCAGGGCCAGCTCTGCGTGATCCGCTGGACGATGGTCAACCCGGGCGGCGAGCGCAGGCAGCTGATCCAGCCCGTCGTCACCATGATCGACGACCGGGGCGGCGAGCACGACCCGGCCGCCGTCACGCTGCCTCCGGCCATCCTGCCGGGCGGCCGCGTGGACAGCGCGTTCGTGTTCGACCTGGCCATGTACCGCAAACCCGTGAAGATGACGGCGACCATGCTCGAGAACGGCAAGCAGATCGAGGTCGCGCTGTGATGATCCGATCAGCGCTCATCGCGCTCATGCTGGCCACCGGGGTGCCCCTGACGTCCACGACGACGGCGGCGGCCTGTACGGGAGCGGCCGACTTCGACGGCGACGGCGTGGACGACGTGGCCGTGGGCGACCCGTTCGCCGACGACCAGAAGGGCTCGGTGAACGTTCTCTCCGGCGACAAGGTCGTCCCCGTCACCGTCCCGAACCTGGCCAGAGACGGCTTCGGCTGGTCCGTACGGCTGGCCAAGGTCAACGCCGACGCCTGTGCCGACCTGGTGATCGGGGCGCCGTACACGGACGTGGACGGCACTGAGGACGCCGGCGCCGCGTACGTCGTCTACGGCGGCGGCGCCGCGCCGCCGGAG